>JAGWIL010000158.1 GCA_028866335.1 Rhodospirillales bacterium | reverse complement strand
TACATCGCCACAAGCCCCGCCACGCCTGCGGTATGGTCGTCGTGATGGTGGGTAAGGAAGATGAAATCCAGGCCGATCCCTAGCCGTTCCAGCACAGAGATGGCGGGGGCGGCCTCGGCGGGGTCGACAATGCCGGTTTTGCCGGTGGCCTGGTCGATCAACAGCCAGGAATAATTGTCTGACAGCATGGGAATGGCCTGGGCTGTAACGGTCATCTGTTTCTCTCGCTCCTTAGGGTTGCTGCGTTATATAGGGGCAATGGCGATCGATGCACGAGATGCGGCAGGATTTTATGCGACGGCTTTGGGCCGGTACGCAGCGGCAAGGCTGCGGCACAAGCTTGGCAGGCTGTGGCCGCATATGGCCGGACTTTCGGTGCTCGGGCTTGGCCATGCCGGGCCGTGCCTGCATTTATGGCGCGAGGAAGCCCGCTGCGTGGCGGTTTCCCCCATTTATATGGGGTCGGCACCCTGGCCAGCCGGGCGGGCAGGGCTTTCTTGCCTGGCGGAAGAAGAGGCGTTGCCGTTTCCGGATTTGTCTTTCGACCGGATTTTGCTCGTTCATGGGCTGGAGCAGGCGGAGAATGCCCGCCGCACCCTGCGCGAAGCCTGGCGGGTGCTGAAGGATGACGGGCGGCTGATTGTGGTGGCGCCCAACCGGCGCGGCTTATGGGCCTATGCTGAGAGCACGCCCTTTGGCCAT
This sequence comes from Rhodospirillales bacterium, assembly GCA_028866335.1. Next base: position 3,943 of record JAGWIL010000158.1, on the reverse strand, counting down.
GGCCAGCCATATTCTGAAGGGCAGTTGGCGCGGCTGTTGGGCAGCCTGTTTTTTCAGGTGGAGGCGCAGACAACCGCGATATTTGCCCCGCCGTTCACCAGCGCGCCGATGCTCAGGCTTGCCGGGTTGTTTGAGGCCTGTGGCCCACTTTTGGCGCCGCAATTCGCCGGCGTGGCGATTGCCGAGGCGGCCAAGGCGCTGCATGGCGCGGTGCCGGTGGGGGGCGGCGCTACGGTTAGGCGGGTTCTGGTGGGGGAGGGACAGACTTAGCAGCCTCGGGTTTGGGCGGTGCTAACTCTTCCTGTTTGGTCTCCAGATCGAACCGTAAATTCTGCGAGACGCGATACGGTAGTTCGATGCCTTCCTCGGCGAAGCGTTTCTGCACCCGGCCATAAAATTCCCGCCGGACAGACCAATGCTGCCCTGGCCCGGTGCGGATTTGCCCGGTGAGCACCAGGCCTAGCTCGGCAAAGGCGTCCAATCCGAAGAGCTGAAGGTCATCGCGCATCATCGCCGCCCAGGCGGGCTCGCTGCGCATCTTCGCGCCGATGTCCTTCAGCACCGCCGTCACATGCTCGATATTCTCGTGATAGCCGACCATGATGGAGATTTGTGCGTAGTTGAAGTCGCGGGTCTGGTTGGTGACGATGGTGACGGAGGAGAAGGGGATGATGTTGATCGAGCCATCGCCGCCGCGCAGCCTGATGGTACGGATGGAGACGCGCTCCACGGTGCCGGACATGCCGGCGACCGAAGCGACATCGCCCACCTGAATGGCGTCTTCAAATAGCAGAAACAGCCCGGTGATGATGTCCTGCACCAGTTTCTGGCTGCCGAAACCTACCGCGATGCCGACCACGGAGGAGACGGCCAGCAGCCCGGTGGTGTTCACGCCAATGCGCGAGAGGCAGATGATGAGCGTGAGCACCACGATGACGGCACCCAGCCCGGCGCGCAGGATAGGCGAGAGGGTGCGCAGCCGCATGGCCTGGCGCGTGCGCCCGGCGGCGTTCAGCCTGTCCACCCGCGCTTCCAACTGGAAAATGATGAATTCCCAGATGATGATGGCGATGGCGATGGTGACGGCCACAGCAAAGACCGCGCCGAGCCAGGCGCGGCTGAGCGAGTTGGTGAGCAGCCAGCCGAAGGCGTTGATGCCCCAGCCTTGCAGGATGAGCAGCAGCGCCAGCAACGCGATGGCCGTGCGCACCAGAATGCGGATGAGCGGATTATAGGTTCCGGCGCGGCGCAGGAATTTGGGTGTTTCGCGGCTGGGCGCTGTGGCGGGGTCTGGGAACAGGCGGCCGAGCAGATTGCTGCTGCCTGTCCAGGCCATGCGGCCAAGCACCAGGGCCGCCATGACTACCAGAATGGCCCGCAGCAGCACGCCCAGCGCGTTTTGCACCCCGCCCGCCCAGGCCACCCACAGCGCCAGCACATAAAACAGGGCAATGATGTACCAGATTTTGGAAAACCGGCGGCGGAAGCCGGCGACGAAACCTTGCCCGCCGGGGCGCCCGGCGATCCAGCGGCTGATGACGCGGCGGCTCTGCCAGATGGCCAGTGCGACTTCCAGATGCACGATTAACGCCGCGATGCGGATGAGCGCGCCCGCGCCATCTTTCGGCAGCTCCAGAATTTCAGCGACGGAGATTATGCAGAAAGCGACGAAAATGGTGGCGATGAGAATTGTTGCCCGGCGCATGGCCCAGGCGGCATTGGCGGTGGATATACGCGCCAGCCGCAGGCTGGGCCAGGAGGGCGAGAGCGGCAGGCAGATAATCTCCTGCGCCAGCCGGGCGATTATGTAAGCGTTGGCAATGCCGGTAACGGCCAGCCGCGCCGGGCGGCCAGCAAGCAACCCGCTGGAGAGGAATAATTGCTCGGCAATGGCGAACGCCGCGATAGGCAAGAGCGCCAGCCCGAATTTGAGCAAAGCGAAGCCCAGGCGGCGGAACAAGGCGCGGAATGAAATATGAAGCCGTGGCTTGGCATTGCTTTCGTCTTTTGCATCCGGTGCGTATTCATCAGGGCAGGGCGGGGGTGGCTGGTGCGGCGAAACGCCTTGCCGCGCGCACAGCGCCATGGGTTTGCCGAGCAGAAAGCGCACCAAGGCATCCAGCGCGATGCCGGGCAGAATGGCGATGCCGATGGCGCGCAGCACGGCGGCGGCGCTGGCGAAGCGGGCGGAGGTGGGGGTGAAGCTCTGCAACCAGTGCAGCACCGGGGTGAGCCGGGTGGAACGGCGAAGCGCGTCGGTAAAGTCATCAAAAGTGCGGGTGGCTTCATGCCCCAGCACGGTGGACAGAGCGAAACCCAGCTCATCCGTGCCGAAAGGGGCGGGTTGTGCCGTGCTGGCCTGGGCGGGTTGAGAGCCCGCACCGGTGAGGGCGGCAAGCGGTGAGCCGGGAATGATGGTGGGTGTGGTTTTCGCCGCTGCGGCGGGCTGCGCCGGGTTGTGCTGGGCCACGGCGGAGGCTGCCGCGTTACCAAAGGCGGGGACGAGCATGGCCAGGACGGCGAAAAGGGGCAGAAAACGCATGGGCGACCCTGAGAGCCGTTTCATGAAGAAGTCAACCGCGCCGGATGATAGGCAAATCCGCGTGGTGACGTATAGTGCCGCCATGCGAGCGATTTTGATGATTTTGCTGGGGCTGGACATGCTGGCGGTTGTCGGCGTGATGTTGGCGGGCGTGCTGGGCATGACCAATCCTGAGCGTGACCCGCATATCTCCAACAAGCTGATGCGCTGGCGCGTGGTTTTGCAGGCTGTGGCGATCGGCCTGGTGGCGGCGTTGATGTTGACGTGAGCCGGGTGTTTGGGTTCTCGCAAGTGGACGTGTTCACCGCCCGGGCAGGTTACGGTAACCCGCTGGCGGTGGTGCATGATGCTGTGGGGCTGGACAGCGCCGGGATGCAGCATTTCGCCAATTGGACGAATTTGAGCGAGACCAGCTTTCTGCTGCCACCGGAAGTGCCCGAAGCGGATTACAAGGTTAGAATTTTCACGCCCCATTCGGAACTGCCTTTTGCCGGGCACCCCACGTTGGGGAGCTGTTATGCTTGGCTGGCGGCGGGCGGTGTGCCCATGGGGGAGCTTATCGTTCAGCAATGCGGGGCAGGGCTGGTGCGGATTAAACGCGACGGGACGCGCCTGGCCTTCGCAGCGCCCGATGCCGTGCAGAGCGAGGTGACGCCGGAAGCTTTGGCGCGCATTGCCGCCGTGCTGGGTGTTCCGGAGGCTGAGATTCTCGCCGCGCGTCTGTTATCTGACCGTTCCCCCCGCTGGGTGGGTGTGCTGCTGAAAGACCGCGAAGCCGTGCTGGCGTTGAAGCCGGATTTCGCGGCCATGGGCGCGCTGGAGATTGGCGTGGTGGCACCCGCGCCAGAGGGCCCGGCGGATTTCGAGGTGCGGGCGTTTGTGAATGATGTTGGCGGGGAGGACCCGGTGACGGGCAGCCTGAATGCCGAGTTGGCGCGCTGGCTGATACAAGCAGGGCTGGCCCCCGCGCGCTATATGGCCGCGCAGGGCGCTGCGCTGGGGCGTGAGGGCCGGGTGTTTGTGGAGCATGACGGGCAGGATTTCTGGATTGGCGGGCAGAGCGTTGCCGTGATTTCCGGCGCCCTAACGCTATAACCTGCAAGAAGCGGAGTGTGCCTCTTGCGGGTCTGCGCTAGGCCGGGCGGGTAAGGAGAGCGAGATGACCGGAAACGGACATAACCCGATTGAGGCCGCCTGCCGCCTGATTGACGAAGCCGAAACGCCGCCGGGGCTAGAGGCACTGGCCGCGGCGGCGGGGATGGGCAAATTTCGATTCCACCGAATGTTTAAGCAGGCGACGGGGCTGACCCCGAAAGCCTATGAGGCGGCGGGGCGGAGCGAGCGGCTGCGCGCGGCGGTGAAAGAGGCGCCCAGCGTAACCGAGGCGATCTACGCGGCGGG
>JAGWIL010000157.1 GCA_028866335.1 Rhodospirillales bacterium | reverse complement strand
GTGGGGCTGGGCGAGACCAAAACCGAGATTTCCCAGGTGATGGACGATCTGCGTATCGCGGATGTGGATTTCATCACGATTGGGCAATATTTACAGCCGACCGTAAAGCACGCGGCGGTAGAGAAATTCTGGACGCCGGAGGAATTTGACGAATTGGCGGCGATGGCGCGTGCCAAAGGCTTCCTGCAAGTGGCGGCAACACCGCTTACCCGGTCCTCCTACCATGCGGATGCGGATTTTGAAGGAATGCGCGCGGCCCGGGCAAAACAGCTGGCGGCCTAGTGACAAAGCACGCGCAGCAGAAGATTGTTCCTTTCACACCGCAACAGCTTTACGCGCTGGTCGCGGATGTGGGGAAATATCCGAAATTCCTGCCCTGGTGCGTGGGCGCGCGCGTGCGCAGCCATGTGAATAACTTAATGATCGCGGATTTGACGATTGGCTTCGGACCCTTCCGGGAGAGTTTTACCTCCCGCGTGACGTTGCTGCCAGGCGATGGCGATGGCCCCTGCGCCGTGCGCGTGGAGTATGAAAACGGACCGTTCAAATATCTGCATAACCGCTGGGATTTCGCGCCCCATCCGGAAGGCTGCGTCGTAGATTTTTTTGTGGATTTCGAGTTCCGCAACATCATTCTGCAAAAAGCCATTGGCGCGGTGTTCACTGAGGCGGTGCAGCGCATGGTGAACGCGTTTTTAAAACGCGCCGAGACGGTTTACGGCGCAGGAGCGTAGCCAAGCGCCTCACCAGCGAGGCGAAAATGCGTCCATAAATCCGGATAATGGCCAAGGGATACGGCCTCTGCCGCATCCGGATGGGTGAAAGCATAAAAAAGCGGATCGAAAACGCGGAAGAGCCGTTGCATCCTTTCATCCACGGTGAGGCAATGGTTAAGGGCTGTTTGCCGCAAGGCCCGCACTTCATGCGCCACATCTGAGTTGGCTGCCAGATAAGCCGCGTTGTTAAACCCTTTGACCGGCACCATGCCTCTGCCAAGCTTGCGTGACCGCGGCAGCATCTCACGCAACTCCTCCACGCCTGCCAGGCGTGTCTGCTTTGCAATTGTTTCCTGCATCAGCAGAAAGCGGGTAATATCCTCAAACGGATTCACTGCCTTTACCGGCGGCAGCAGCATGAAACGATAAGCTGGCTCGTCAAGCGGTGTAAGAATCATGTCCGGGTGCTGGATCGGATTGAACATGCCGCCCACCGGCATATAAATGCGTTCGGCCTCGCCCATCCAGGCGGCCAGCCAGGCAAAGGTGGAGATGCTAAGAGCCACATTGACGGAGCGGCGCAGCACCTCAAAATCATGATTCTGATCTACACCCGGAACAAACCGCGCCTTCGGGAAGGCGGCGCGCAACCCGTTAGAATAGGGATCGTCGCCGAGCTGACCAAAAAACACGAGATCGAGCCCGGTCTGCTCTTGCAACTTGGCGTAATAGCCTGGCGGCAGTGGGAAATAATCACTGTGAAAGGCGCGCAGAATCTCCGCCGCGCGTACACTGCACACCAGCTCGTGCGGCCCAAACCCACGCGCCTCCGCCTGGCCGAGTGTGGGCGGAAACAGTGCACGGCATTCCTCGCGTGACGGGAAATGGTCCAGGTGAAAGGCATAGCCTTCAACGCAAACGGCATCCACCACACCTCGCCGCAAGCAATCCGCGAGGCCCTCAACATCCACATGAAAGCGCGTGCCCGTGCCGGCACTTGCCCAGGCTGGCGGGCGCGGTGCTGGTTCAACCTTGCCCCACATATCCAGTTGGATATTGCGCACTTCAGCCCCCGGTACACGCGCGGCAATGCCCTTGGCGGTGAGATATTGCAGCGCCCGGTTGCCGATATTGCCCAAAGGGCTGATCCAGACCTGCTTGTCACCGATTGGTTTCGGCACGCTGATCGCCTCGCCGCCGGCGACCTCTGCGCCGAGACGATGGACTAAAGTTTGTGGCGGAAACGGCAGGATTGCCGAAAGCTTGGTAACATGCGCGCCGAATTTAAGGGCAAACCCATCAAGCCCCGCTGGAACAGGAGGCCGCCCGTCCACCGACCAGAAACGCGCCAGAATCTCCCGCAACATCTGTGCATCCCGTGGGCGCAGGGGCAGAAACTGCTCCCAGTTATGCGCCACCTTGGTGCCTGGTTCCAAGGAACCATCTGGCTTGGCGGTTAGAAATAGACCGTCATGGGATAGTTGAACACAGCCTTCAAGGGTGCCGCTGTCAGGCGTTAGTTCCGTTGGAAATATGTTTTGCAAGACTTCGGGGCGATGCGCCAGAGCGAGCCGGAAGCCACCATCCCCCGATTTTGGCTCCAGCCCCAGCGGCAAATGCCAAGATGCCAGATTTTCCAGCCCCAGATGAACCAGGCGGTTTGCCCTGATATCCAGACAAACGAGCGTGCCGAACCAGGTGAGCAGCGCGATACGCGGCAAGGGGGGCAGGAAATGGGCGGGGTCTTGCGGCATCGGACGGCAAGCTAAAGGAGCAGGCAGGCGACGTCCATGTTCGGTTGCAATTACGTCACCCAAACCAGATTATGATGATCGAAAGGCCGGGGCATATCTGGCTTGATGATTTGGAAATAAGGCGAAATATCGAAATCCCGTGGGGTGAACAGGCCAGTATCGCGGATGTGGAAAATCTCCCGCACCCTGGCGCTGGCCGCGTGCTCAGCGGGCGGCGAAGACGGGGGTTCCGGCAGGATAGGATAGCCAGCCTGTTGGAAGGCTTCGGCGATAAGCGTGGAGCAGATGGCGCGGCTGGGGTCTGCCGAGCCGAGAGAGATGGCGCGGCGGCGCCAGGATTGCGGCATCGGCAATGGCACCATGTAGCGCGCCAGATCCACCACATGCTTCAGATCATATTGCACCCCGATGCGCGCCGCGGCGTGACCGATGATCCGGTCAGCATCCTCCGGCGTCATGCTGATCGGCCGGCAGACGCGGATGTGATAAGGCGCAAGCTCGGCCAGGGGAAAACGCCGCACGCCGAGCAGCACATCGGCTTCGATACACATGCCGTCTCCCACGTAAAGCACGGCATGAGACCACGTGGATTGGGTAAGGTATTTGATGATGGCGCTGATACGCAGATTGCCCTCCACCAGAATCACATCAGCTTTGTGCAGCAGCTTTTCCAACGCCGCGATATCCACCGGCAGCGCTGGCGGCATTACCAGCTCCTGGGTCAGGAAATCAGCAATCCAGCGGCCAATAATCCGGCGGGAGCGGTTCATGGTTGTTATGCCTTCTTGCGGGCCTTCATCGGTTTTTGCGCCAGCAGGGGGCTAAGGAATTTGCCGGTGTAACTGCCCGCTGCCGCCGCGATAACCTCCGGTGTACCGGCGGCAATTACAAGCCCGCCCCCTGCCCCGCCTTCCGGGCCGATATCGATGATATGGTCAGCGGTTTTGATGACTTCGAGATTATGTTCGATAACGATGATGGTGTTACCTGCATCCACCAGCGCGTGCAGCACTTCCAGCAATTTGCGGATATCTTCAGAATGCAGCCCGGTGGTGGGCTCATCGAGAATATAGAGGGTGCGGCCGGTGGCGCGCCGCGCCAGCTCCTTCGCCAGTTTGATGCGCTGCGCTTCACCACCTGAAAGTGTTGTGGCCTGTTGGCCGAGCTTGATATAACCAAGGCCGACACGGGCGAGGATGCTAAGCCGGTCATGGATTTTTGGCACGGCGGAGAAGAACACCAGCGCCTCGTCCACGGGCATATCCAGCACATCGGCGATGGATTTGCCGCGAAACTTCACCTCCAGCGTTTCGCGGTTATAGCGTTTGCCTTTGCAGGTGTCGCAGGTCACGAACACATCCGGCAGGAAGTGCATCTCGATCTTCAGCACACCGTCGCCCTGGCAGGCTTCGCAACGCCCGCCTTTCACGTTGAAGCTGAAACGGCCAGGCTTGTAGCCGCGCACCCGGGCATCCGGCATTTCGGAGAACCAGTCGCGGATCGGCGCGAACAAATCCGTATAAGTCGCGGGGTTGGAGCGTGGCGTGCGGCCAATGGGCGATTGGTCGATATCGATGATCTTATCGAGCTGTTCCATGCCGTCGATTTTCTCGAACGGTGCCGGCACCTCGCCTGAGCCCATCAGGCGGCGGGAAAGCGCTTTGTAGAGCGTATCCACCACCAAAGTGGATTTGCCGCCACCGGAGACGCCGGTGACGCAGGTGAACAGGCCCAGCGGAAATTCCGCCGTGACGTTTTTCAGATTGTTTCCGCGCGCGCCAACGAGTTTGATCATGCGGTTTTTCTGTACCGGGCGGCGGATGGGTATGGGAATGGCGCGGCGGCCGGAGAGATAATCGCCGGTGATGGATTTTGGATTGGCCGCAACCTCCTTCGGTGTGCCTTGTGCCACCACATGCCCACCGGCAACGCCCGCCCCTGGCCCCATATCGATGAGATGGTCGGCAGCGCGGATGGCATCCTCGTCATGCTCCACCACCAGCACGGTGTTGCCGAGATTTTTCAGCCGCTCCAGCGTGCCGAGCAGCCGCTCATTGTCGCGCTGATGCAGGCCGATGGAAGGTTCGTCCAGCACATACAGCACGCCCGTAAGGCCGGAGCCGATCTGGCTGGCAAGGCGGATACGCTGGCTCTCCCCGCCCGATAATGTGGCCG
>JAGWIL010000156.1 GCA_028866335.1 Rhodospirillales bacterium | reverse complement strand
AGCGATTTCTACAAAGCCGTGGCGGCGGGTAATTTCCCGGCGGTTTCCTACATCAAGCTGCCGGCTTATCAGGATGCCCATGCCGGATATTCCGACCCGCTGGACGAGCAGGCAGGGTTGGTGAAGCTGATAAACTTCCTCCAAATCCAGCCGGAATGGAAGCACACCGCGGTCATCATCGCCTGGGATGATTCCGATGGTTGGTACGACCATGCCTTCGCCAAAACCCTCAGCAGTTCTTTCGATGCGAAGGATGACCAGCTCAACGGCCCCGGCAAATGCGGCACCGGCACCCCGCCAGATGGTGTTGCGGGTCAGCCGGTGAATGGGCGTTGCGGCCCCGGCACGCGCCTGCCATTTCTGGTGATCTCGCCATGGGCGAAGCAGAATTATGTCGATCATGACCTGATCACCCAGGCGTCTGTCGTCAGCTTTATCGAGGATAACTGGCTTCACGGCCAACGGTTGGGCGGTGGCTCGTTCGATGCGCAGGACCAGTCGATTTTGGGCATGTTCGATTTCACCCAAAAGCCGCGCATGGCGAAGCTGCTGCTGAATGCTGATACGGGTGAGGCGGCCGCTTCCGCGCCGTAATGGCCATGATGTGCTGATGCGCGTTATCGCGAGCCTGGCGCTTGTTTTCGCGCTGGGGTTCTGCGCCGCAGTGGTTTTCATGCTGCGCGGCCCGGTGCCCGCTGGCGACTGGCTAACCAGCCCGGCCGCGAGCTTTGCACTCGCGCAGGGAGAAAATCCACACCCAGTGGTGTTGCTTCGCCCCGTGGCGGCCCCGCTTTCGGCCATGGCGCAACTGGGCCGGCAGGTATTTTTTGATACGAGCCTGTCCTCGTCCGGCCGGCTCTCCTGTGCATCTTGCCATAGCCCGCAGCATTTCTACGGGCCGCCCACGGGGGATTCTGCCGTTTTCGGTGGGCCGGATATGAAGACCCAAGGCGTGCGCGCCGTGCCCTCGCTGATGTATCTGGCCACGCAACCGAGTTTTAGCATCGGCCCCGACCCCGCCGTAGAGAGCGATACGCTGCCCAGCCTGCCGCAGCTTGCGGCGAATGCCGCTGGCGCGCCGCGCGCAACCAAAACCGCGCAAAGCACCGCGCAGGCGGCAGCCAACATGGTGCCGCAGGGTGGGCTGTTCTGGGATGGCCGGGCCGACACCTTGCAACAACAGGCTATGGGGCCGTTGCTCAATCCGTTCGAGATGGATGGCGGCAGCGTTGAGGCCGTTGCCGCGAAATTGCGTGCCGCGCCGTATGCGGGGGCGTTCGTGCAGTTGTTCGGCTCGGGCATTCTGAATGATCCGCAAATGCTGGTCTCCGAGGCGATGTTCGCCGTGGCTCGCTACCAAATAGAGGATGCGAGCTTCCATCCCTTCTCCAGCAAATACGATGCCTGGCTGGAGGGCAAAGCGCGGCTTAGCCGCGCCCAAATGCGCGGTTATATTCTGTTCAATGATCCGGCGAAGGGCGATTGCGCCGCCTGCCATCTGGACCAGCCTTCGCCGGATGGCCAGCCGCCTCTGTTTACAGACCACCAGTATGAGGCGCTGGGCGTGCCGCGCAACCCAGACCTCGTGGTGAACCAAAACCCGGGCTATTTCGACGAAGGGATTTGCGGGCCATACAGGACTGACCTTGCGAAAGAACCCCAGTTTTGCGGCATGTTCCTAACCCCCACGCTGCGAAATGTCGCCACGCGGCAGGTTTTCTTCCATAACGGAGTTTATCATAATCTTAAGCAGGTGCTGGATTTTTATGATTTCAGGGACACCGATCCGGGCAAAATCTATCCCACGGGGACGAATGGAAAGATAGAAAAATTCAACGATTTACCGAAACAATACTGGCCCAATGTCGATACATCCGACCCGCCTTTCAATCGCCAGCTTGGCGAAGCCCCCGCACTCACGCGCAAGGATGAGGAAGACATTCTCGTTTTTCTTAAAACGTTGACGGATGGGTATTCGCCGCGTCAGCCATAATCGGACCGGTTTTCGGGAGCGGTGTGATTCTATCGAAGATCAAGTATAAAATGGCGGACAGACAGGGATTCGAACCCTGGGTACGCTTTCACGTACACACGCTTTCCAAGCGTGCGCCTTAAGCCGCTCGGCCATCTGTCCATCGCGCGGTGGGGCACTCTCTAGCTAAACGAACCTCGTCTGCCAAGGGCACCGCCGCAGAAATTCAGGCATCCATTTTCAGCGCGGCCAGGAAGGCGCTTTGTGGTATTTCCACCTTGCCGAACTGGCGCATACGCTTCTTGCCTTCTTTCTGCTTGTCGAGCAGCTTGCGCTTACGGCTGATATCACCGCCATAGCACTTGGCGGTCACGTCCTTGGAAAGGGCGGAAATCGTCTCGCGCGCAATCACCCGCCCGCCAATGGCTGCCTGAATCGCGATTTTGAACAATTGCTTGGGGATAAGCTCCTTCAGCTTGCCGCAGATGGACCGGCCCCGCGATTCGGCTTGACTGCGGTGCGCAATGAAGGAGAGCGCATCCACCGGCTCCTGGTTCACCAGGATGGAGATTTTTACCAGGTCCGCCTCGGCGTAATCCTCAATCTGGTAATCGAAGCTGGCATAGCCACGGCTGACAGATTTCAGCCGGTCGTAGAAATCGAACACCACCTCGTTCAGCGGCAGGCGGTACACGGCCATGGCGCGGTTGCCCACATAGGTCAGGTCCAGTTGTTGGCCGCGCCGTTCGGAGCAGAGGGTAAGAATCGAACCCAGATAATCATCCGGCACCATGATGGTGGCTTTAATCCAGGGCTCCTCGATATGGTCGATAATCGAGCCGTCCGGCATATCCGCCGGGTTGTGCAACGGCTCCATCCCGCCATTGGTCTTGTATACATTGTACACCACGGAGGGTGCGGTCGCGATCAGGTTCAGGTCGAACTCGCGGGAGAGCCGCTCCTGAATAATCTCCAGATGCAGCAGCCCCAAAAACCCGCAACGGAAGCCAAAACCCAAGGCAGCGGAGGTTTCTGCCTCATAATGGAAGCTGGCATCGTTGAGGCGCAGCTTGGCCAGTGAGTCGCGCAGCTTCTCAAAATCATCGGCATCCACGGGGAACAACCCGCACCACACCACCGGGATGGAGGGTTTGAAGCCGGGCAGGGCTTCGGCGGCGGGGCGGCGGTCATCTGTAATGGTGTCGCCCACATTGCAATCCGCCACGGTTTTAATGGCGGCGGTGATGTAGCCCATCTCGCCTGGTCCCAGCTCGTCCACCGGTTTCATCTTGGGCGTGAATACGCCGAGCTGCTCCACCGGATGCACAGCACCCGTGGACATCATGCGGATCTTCTGGCCCTTTTTCAGCACGCCATTTTTGATGCGCACCAGAATCACCACGCCCAGATATTGGTCGTACCAGCTATCCACCAGCAGGGCCTGCAGCTCGGCCTTGTCGTCACCTTTCGGCGGCGGCAGCTTGGCCACCAGGGCCTCCAGCACGCCTTCGATGTTCAGTCCGGTCTTGGCGGAAATCTCCACCGCGTCCGAGGCGTCGATGCCGATCACATCCTCGATCTGCTGCTTCACCCGCGGCACATCGGCGGCGGGCAGGTCGATCTTGTTCAGCACCGGCACGATCTCATGGTGCGCGTCGATAGCCTGGTACACATTGGCGAGCGTCTGCGCTTCCACGCCCTGCGAGGCATCCACCACCAGCAGCGAGCCTTCGCAGGCGGCCAGGCTGCGGCTCACCTCATAGGCAAAATCCACATGGCCGGGTGTGTCCATCAGGTTCAGCACGTAGGTTTTGCCGTCGGAGGCTGGGTAGTCCAGCCGCACGGTCTGCGCCTTGATGGTGATGCCGCGTTCTTTCTCGATGTCCATATTATCGAGCACCTGCTCGGTCATCTCGCGTGCGGTTAAGCCGCCACAATGCTGGATCAGCCGGTCAGCCAGGGTGGATTTGCCATGGTCGATATGGGCGATGATGGAGAAATTGCGGATCAGGTCGAGGGGAGTGCCGGTCATGGCGGGTCTTTAGGGCATTTCGGGGGGGCGCGTCGATATGAGGTTCATCCAACTACCTGGATGGCGCTCATCCCCGCCGCCAGCGCCGCCAGCACATCTGGCAGGGCCAGCGCCACGCAGCCCGCCGTGGGGGCGTAATCGGGTGTTGCCACGTGAAAGAAAATCGCTGAGCCGCGCCCCGGTACAATTGGGGCCAAATTCCAGTCCAGCACGCCGATCACGTCGTAAACCCCATCCTCCCGCCATAATTCCTCGTGGCTGGCGGGGTAGGGCAGGCGCACCGGCCGGTTATAGGCGGCATCCGCCACGTCGTCGCACCAGCCATCGGCGGGGGAAATTGGCTCCAGCGGCACGGCGCAGCGCGGCGGAGGTAGGCGGTCCGCCCGGTAGAGCACGCGCACCAGGCGCAAAAGCCCCATGGGCGTACCGCCATCGCCTTCGCGCTTTTGGGCCGTAATGCCGCCGCGCCCAAATGCGGCGCGAAACGCCAGCCCGGCGCCCTGCAGGGCGTTGTTTTTCAAAACAAACTCAGTCAAACAAATGCCCGAAGCGCTTTGCCTTCGTCTCCAGATACGAATCGTTCACGCCATTCGCGTCGAATTGATGCGGCACTCGCTCCACAATCTCTATTCCGCAGGCGCGCAGGCTTTCCATTTTT
>JAGWIL010000155.1 GCA_028866335.1 Rhodospirillales bacterium | reverse complement strand
CGGGAGCTGGGGCTGGACATCCGCCAGGGCTATTTCACCGAGGACACGCTGAGCGACGGGCCGTGGGACGTCATCATCTCAACCGAGGTGATTGAACATTTGAGCGAGCCGCCTGCGTTTTTGCGGTTGATGCGCCGGGCGATTGCCGATGACGGCATCTTGCTGCTCACCACCCCGAACGCGGACTGGATTACGCCAGCACTTTCCAACGGTGAGCTTTACGCGCTGCTGGCACCGGGCGCGCATGTGGTGCTGCAAAGCCCGCGAAGCCTAAGGATGGCGCTGGAAGCGGCGGGGTTCGCGCATGTGGTGGTGCGGGCGGAGGAATCCGCCCTGGTGGCTTATGCCTCGCCGTCGCCCTTCGTGCTGGAGGAGGGTTTTGCTTCCCGCCGGGCGGTTTACCGCCGGTATCTGCAAACGCGCGCGGCGGCATCCCGGCTAGGAAGCGATTTGCAGATCGGCTTTGCCGGGCGCGCGTTGTTCGATTCGGTGAACGACCAGGACGATGCAGGCGCGCAAACGGCCTGGAGCGTGCTGAACGATGCCTGCGCGGCCCGTTACGGCTTTTCGCTTGAAGAACTGACAACCCTGCCGCCGGGGGCGGAGGCCGACAGCCTGGAAGGGCTGGGGGCGAAAATGCCGGTGGGGCTGGGGATGATCCTGTTCAGCCGGGCCATGCAGCGTTTGGCGGCGGGGGAGGGCAGGCAGGCAGTGCGGCCCATGCTGGTGCTGGCCGGGCAAGCCATTGAAGCCCTGCAATCGGCGTTGGACCATCGCTCGTTGGGGCGGGACAGGCTTTCGGTTGCCATCGCGGCGGTGGTGCGCACGGAGCTGCTGCTTTGCGATGCCGAGGCAGGCAAACCCGAGGCGGCGGAAGCGCTGCTGGCGACGGGCGACAAAATGGCGGGCTGGCGCGGGTTTGTGGCGCTGGTGAACGCGGATGCTTACGTGGCGGCGGCACGGCTCCATGCAGGGTTGCTTTCGGCGCTGCCGGATGCGGGCATTCCTGCCGGGTTGCGGCGCGATGCGCTGTTGAGCCTGGCGAATTTCCATCTTGCCCCAGGCGGGGATTCGGCTTTGGCGCTGCCGGTGGCGGATGAGTTGGTGGCGTTGGGGGTGTCTGCCGATGAGATACGCCTCGGCAGTTTCGTGCGGCTGGTGAATGGCGGCCGTTATGAGGAAGCCTTGGCGCTTTCCGCTCAACATGACGTGGCGGCGTTGGCCGCGCGCGCGGGGGGTGATGCGGCGCGCGATGCCGGGCTGGCCAGAGCGGTGCTGGATCTAGTGGTGGGCGACCCGGCGGAGGTGCCGGGGCGGCTTGAGGGCATGGAGATCGACCCGGCGCGGCGCGATGCGCTGCTGCTGGAGGCGTTTATCCGGCTGGTGAATGCCGCCCGTTACCAGGAGGCGCTGGCTTACATCCAGGCGCATGACGTAGCAGGGCTGGCGGCGCGGGTGGGGGGCGAAACCGCTCGCAATACCCGGCTGGCCCGGCTGGTGCTGGATCTGGCGGTGGGCGACCCGGCGGAGGTGCCTGGGCGGCTTGAGGGTATGGAGATCAGCCCGGCGCGGCGCGATGCGTTGCTGCTGGAGGCGTTTATCCGGCTGGTGAATGCCGCCCGTTACGAGGAGGCGTTGGCTTACATCCAGGCGCATGACGTAGCAGGGCTGGTGGCGCGGGTAGGTGGCGAAACGGGGGCGGATGGTGCCACTGCAATGGCCGTGCTGGAGCTGGCGGTTGGCGACCCGGCCTTGGTGCCTGCCTGGCTGGCACTGGCAAATGTGGCGCAAGCGCGGTGCGTTGAGCTGTTGCTGGGAGCCTTTACCGGGTTGGTGAATGCCGCTCGCTATGACGAGGCTGATCGTCTCGCGGCGTCTCATGCCCTGTTGAACCGGCTGGACGAGCAGAAAGGCCAGGCGGCTGAGGATGGGCGTTGGGCGGCGATGATGCTGGATTTGCAGCAGGGCCGCACGGATGCAGCGGTGACGCGGATTTTGGCCTTGGAGAAAACAGGCGGCGAGACGGCTTTGCTGGCCGGGTTTTACCTGGATGGCTTTATCCGGTTGGTGAATGACGGACGTTACGATGCCGCCCGCGCCATGGAGGGGGTTGAGCACCGCCTGCCGCTTTGCCAGGAAGCGTTGCGCCAGGATACGCTGGCCGCGTTGGTGATGCTGGATGCCCAGCCGGGCGGGGAAAGCGGGCGCGTTATGAAGCGCCTGAATGCGCTGGAGGCCGCGCGGATGCCGGAAGAGCGGGTGGCGGACCTAACGCTGGCGGCACTTTCCGTTCTGGGCAACCGGGGGGAGAGCGAGGCCGCGCGGCAGGTGCTCAAGCTGGCGGAGCCACGGCTGATTAAGGCACGCGCACCGTTTAAGCCGGCGGAGCGCGATGCGTTGTTTGCCGCTGGTGTGCTGCACATGCAGGAGAAGGCGGAATGGCCGCGCGGGGCAGCGGCCTTTGCCCGGTTACGGGATTCGCTGGTAAAGCAGCACCCGCCTGGGGATGGCGAACCGGCGGCACCTGCACCGCTGTTCTGGCCCGCCTTGCGTGGCGAGGTGGTGGTTTTGCAGAAATTGAAACGCGGAGAAGAGGCGGTTGGTCTGTTGCAGACTTATCTGGCCGCTTACCAGGATGCGCCGGACGATCTGCGTATACAAGTTGAAGGCAGATAAGACATGCGGCGCTGGCTGAAATGGGTGGCTTTGAAGCCTCTGAACTGGATCAAATGGGGTTGTTTTGTGCCGCTGGCCGTTCTGGCCAGCCGTTTGCGCAGCCAGCATCAGGTGATCATGGCTTGGCCGGAAGGCGAGGTGAAACTGGGCCCGCGGGTGGTGCTGTTCATGCATTTCGACGGCCGCGGCTTCGTGCGGCGGCAATTGCTCGACTACATGCAGGAGCTGAAGGAAAATGGCCGCGACATTGTCTTCGTGAGCAATTCTGAAAAACTGACCGCCGACGCGCTGGAAACGGTGAAGGCGCTGTGCGCCGCCGTGCTGGTACGGCGTAATATCGGCTATGATTTCGGGGCCTGGGCGGATGCGCTGCATCATCTCGGCCTGCCGCGTGCGGATACACAGGAGATTATTTTCGCCAATGACAGCGTGTTTGGCCCGCTGCTGCCGCTGGGCGATTTGCTGCGCCGTATGAATTACGAGACATCCGATATCTGGGGCCTGACGGAAAGCTGGCAGGTGCGCTATCATCTGCAATCTTTCTTCCTGGCCTTTGGGCCAAAAGCGTTGCGCGCGGAGGCGTTTGCCAAGTTCTGGAACGCGGTGCGGCCGGTGCCGATGAAGGCCTATATCGTGCATAAATACGAGATCGGCATTACGCAGGCGATGATGGCCGGTGGGCTGAGCTGCAATTCGCTTTGGTCGTATGAAAAACTGTTGCGGATGGTGGATAAGGCCGAGTTGGATAAACTAATCGACCAGGAGGCGTCGGAGTTGGGGCGCAACGACCCGGTGCAGATCACCCGTAAGTTGCAGATTTTACGCATCCGCGACGGCGCGGCGCGGCGCGTGCCCCTTAACCCGACCTCCGATCTCTGGCGGCAATTGCTGCTGACCGGCTTTCCCTTCATCAAGCGCGAATTGCTGCGCGACAACCCCAGTGAGGTGCAGGATGTGGGAGATTGGGGCGAGGTTGTGCGCGAGGCACTAGGCGCGGACCCGGAGCCGATCCGCCAGGATCTGCGGTTGATGCTGAAGGGCAAGGCGCCCTGATCCGGCTTGGCTCCCGCCTGGTTCTGGTTTTGCTATGGAGCCTGGTGGCCATTTGCGTGCAGCCCGTGCTGCTGGCGCTGCCTGGCCGGGGCAAGGTGTGGTTCGCGCGCCTCTTCTGGCGCGGCGTAGGGCGGATACTGGGTTTGCGCCTGCGCCTGATCGGCCAATACACCCACTACCGGCCTACCTTGTTTATCGCCAATCATTGTTCCTGGCTGGATATTGTGGCGCTGGGTGCGGCGGTGCCGGGCTGTTTCATCGCCAAGGCGGAAGTGGCGCGATGGCCGGGAATTGGGCTTATCGCAAAACTGGGGCGGAGCATTTTCGTCTCCCGCAGCCGCAATACGGTGGCGCAGGAGCAACGCGTGCTGGAAAAACGGCTGGAGCAGGGCGATAATATCATCCTGTTTCCGGAGGGAACAACCTCCGACGGTAACCGGGTGCTGCCTTTCGCTTCGGCCTTTCTTACACTGGCGTTTGGCCCGGCGCGGCCCTGGGTGCAGCCGGTGACGATTGTTTACGACGAGCTGGATGGCCAGCAAATCCGCCGGGCGGACAGGCCAGAGATCGCCTGGTATGGCGGCATGGACCTGGCCCCGCATTTGAAACGCCTGTTGCGCCGCCGCCGTTTGCGCGCGACCATTCTGTTCGGCGAGCCGCTGCCACCGGGCAGTTACCCCAACCGCAAGGTGCTTGCCGCCGCGCTGGAGCAAATGATCAGCCAGAACGCGGCGGCCTTGCGGCAAGGCAGGGCATTACCCTCCGGCGGCATGGTTCAAACGTGAATAACTGCCCGCTCCGCGTTATGAGCTTCCGGTATTCGCTTGATCTTGGCATGTCCGGCTTATATTCCTGTAGGCGCACAAGATAAGGCTTGGAAACGGCCATGATAATGAAGCGAGACGCAGCATAATGACGCGTAAAGACGTAACAGCCAAAAGACTGGCATT
>JAGWIL010000154.1 GCA_028866335.1 Rhodospirillales bacterium | reverse complement strand
GTACACGGAGCTTCTGGCCCAGGCCCACCGGCAAAAATCCCGCGCGGTGCTGGATTTTTTCGATCTTCTGGCGCAGCGGCTCGTCGCCGCCTTTGCGCTGGCCGGGGCGAAATACCGCTTACCCCGTTCCGCCGAGCAAGCCGCGCAGGCGGGGGTGGAAGAGCCGATTGGCGCGGGTATTCTTGCCCTCACCGGCTTTGGCACGGCGCATCTTGAAAGCCGCCTCGCTGTTGGGGGCGATGCGCTGCGCCATTACGCCGGGTTTTTCGCTGGCCATCCGCGCGCTTCCAGCCGCCTTGCCAGCATGGTGGCGGATTATCTCGGCCGCCCGGTGCAAATTCAGGAATTCGCGGGTGCGTGGCTGCCCATCGCGCCAGACCAGCAAAGCCGCCTGCCGCGTGGCCGCGTGGCCGGTGCGTTTTGCGCCTTGGGGGTGGATGCCGCCATCGGCACCCGCGCCTGGGACCAGCAGGCGCGCTTCATCGTGCGCATTGGTCCGCTCACCCGCGCGGAGTTTGAGGCCTTGCTGCCGGACAAACCGCTCTTGCCCGCTTTGGTCTCCCTTATCCGCGCCTATGTGGGGTGGGAGGCGGATTTCGCCATCAACCTCGTTCTCACCGCGCAGGAAATTCCGGGCTTAAGCCTGGGCGGTGGCGCTGGCGCGCCGCGTTTGGGCTGGACGAGCTGGGTGCCTTCTTCCACCGCCAACCTCAAGGGCCGCGCATTGGTGGACGAAGCAATGTTCACCGCCGAGACGGTGGAAAGGCTTTCGGCCTGAGCATCATCGTTGCCCTCGCCAAACGGTCTGTTCGCGGCTACAATCCCGGCCAATCGAGGAGGTTCCAGACCATGCGCAAATCTTATCTCTCAGCCGCTCTGCTTGCCGCTGCTTTTGCCGGCCCGGCTTTGGCGCAGAGCAACCCGAACGCCCAGCAGCTTATCAACCAGCTGAAGCCCAGTGGCACGCTCAGCGCCACCACACGTGGCATTAAACCAATCTCCCCAGGTGAGACGCCCACCCCCGCCATGCAGGCCAGCCCGGCGGCCATGCCGGCCATGTCTGCCATGAGCGCACCCGCCGCACCCCAGGCGATGCCCACGGCACCCTCCGCCAATCTGATTGTGGATTTCGCCTCAGGCTCGGCTGACCTTACGCCGCAGGCCAAGGCCACGCTGGACCAGCTTGGCCAGGCGCTTACCAGCCAGCAGCTTGCCGCCTTCAACTTCAAGATTGTCGGCCATACGGACACCACCGGCTTGGCGGATGCGAACCAGGCGCTTTCTGAGCAGCGCGCGGATGCGGTGAAATCTTATCTGCAAGCAAAATTCGGGGTTGCGGATTCACGCTTGCAGGCCAGCGGCGTGGGCGAGGCTGACCTTGCCGTGCAAACCCCGCCCAACACGCCGAACCGCCAGAACCGGCGCGTCGAAATCATCAATATCGGCCAATAACCGCCAGCTATGGAGGCGCGCCGGGGTAATGAGGACGATACCATCGTTATCCGGCGCATTTCCGCGAAACCTGTAGGCCGGCGCTCTGTTCTTCATGCCGGGCTGGGCGGTGCCGCCACGTTGCTGCTGACGGCGGGGTTCGGCGCTTTCTGGTGGGAAGGCCGGGCAAAGCCCATTCCCATCGGCACCGCCACTGAAACCGAGATCGACCAGACCCAGCCTTGCACAAACATCGTGACCTATCTGGCGCCGGATAAAAGCGTTGTTGTTATTGATTTTCCGTCTCTTGAGGCGCAAGGCCTGGCGCTAGACCGTGTGGCGGCCTTTGTTGAAAAAGCCAGCGTGCCGCACAATCGCGTGCTGGATGATGCGGCGTTGAACGCTGCCATCACCGCGAGCGGCGATACGGTGGCGAGTTATTATTACGGTCATGACTACCAGGCGGCAGACCTCGCGCGGTTTTTTGCTTTGGCGCAATCTGAAAACATCGCGCTGAATCCACAGGAATTATGGTTGCAGCGGCTTCTGCGTCAGCTCGGTTGGCTTGCCCCGGGGGCGAAGGGTGCCATCATCACTCTGCCCGTTGCGGGGGGTGATATTCCGCCTGAAATGCGCGCGGTGATTCTGCGGCATGAGATTTCTCATGGCGCGTTCTACACAATTCCTGAATACCGCCATTACGTGGAGCAGTTCTGGGCCAGCTTAACGCCGGATGACCGTGCCGCTTTCACGGGTTTCCTCGGCCGCCAGGGTTACGACACCAACCTGACCGAGCTGATGCTGAACGAGACCCAAGCCTACCTTATTTTTACCCGTGACCCACGCTTTTTCAACGCCGCCGCCATTGGCAAAACCGAAGCGGAGATCAGTCAACTTCGCCAAGGCTTCATCGCCAACATGCCAAATTTCTGGCTGACGCCGCTGGCGAGTTCGCCTTTGCCGCCAGTGCCTGCCGCCATGCCCGCCTGCCCACCGAAACAGGCGATGCTAACAGTGGGTAAGCGGCTTTGCCTGTGTTATCGCACGGGTAGGCTCGCCAGCGCATAACAAAAAAACCCCGCCAAAACCGGCGGGGTTTTCATTTGTACCAAGCTGTTTTGGCTTAGAGTACGTTGAAGTTTCCGCCCATATAGCCATCACGGCCGGGGCCATCGAAACCGGCGGACATCGCCCAATGGCTCGGACCATCGCATGTCATCATGCAGCCCCAGTGAAACAAGCCCTTCTTGGTCGGGGTGAAGGTATAGGTTGTCACGGAGGGTTTGATGCTGCCATCGGCTTCATCCGTACCGGGCTTGATCATGATGTTCACGCCAAGGCCAGGCGCGGTGATCGTGTGCGCACCGTCATCGAAATTGACCACGGTGAATGTTACCGGCAAGCCGACTTTAAGCACAAAGCTCGTCGGGGCCATCGAATCGTGCTTCTGCCCATCCGGCCCAACAAAGCCCATGCTGCCCGGCGTTACGTAAACTGTATAATGCTGTTTCGTCATGCCAGCGAAGGCGGATTGCACGGCGGAATCGGTGCCGGGCGTGTTGTCTGCGAAGGCCGGCTGTGCCGCGGCAAGGCCCAGGCCCAGGCCAAGCATCGCGCAAGCGGTAAGGAATGCTTTCATGTGATCAGCTTTCTTTTAAATTTGGATGTCTCTGACTGCTAAGACACGCCGTAGTTTAGCAGGGTTCTAGTGAGACAAAAGACAAAGCAGGGGTGGTTTGGTGTAACAATCCCCCTATAGCGGTAACAAATCGTTACCATTTGAAAATGCGTCTCAACCGCTAGTTTTTGGCAATGTTACCACCGGTATTGCCGCCACCGAAATTTGCGCGCCGTTGGAGGCCGCGTTTTGCAACGCCATGCGCAAAGCGGGCAGATAATCACTCGCATTTTCATCCTGCGGGCGCAGCTTGCTGAACAGCGGCGTGGATGAAGCGATGGTGATGATCATATCAGTGCCGTAAGGCGCGCTCACCTGCCAGCTTGCACCGCCATGGGTTGGGTCGCCCAGAACCTTGGTCGCACCTGCGGAAAATTGCCGCGCGGCATCCGTGGTGGTGGGGTAGAGATGCAGCACCGTGCCGTCGGAAGAGAAATAATCCGTCTCCAGATAGCCGCTGAAATTCGGCATGGTCTGGTCGATGGTAATCAGGTCCCCGTCATGCAGAATTGTTTTGCCCCCGGCCAGCATGAGGCCGAGCACGCCACCCGCCGCCGGGAAAAGCGGGTGGTAAGGGCGCACGGCATCCAGCGCCGCGCAATAAGGCCCGTCGATGGTCTGGGCCTGGTTGGTTACACTCTGGCCGCTGGGCAAGGATTGGAGTGCCGAGGTTAGGGCCGCCTGTGGTGCGCCTGCGCCCGCGAGGCCGGTGAGGATATTTTGGGACGTGGCGTTCAGCAACGTGCAAGGCAGAGTGCCCAGCGTGGCGGTGATGGCGGCCTGGCGCTGGGCGGCACTCATCTGCGGTGGCGGTGGCGGTGGCGTTGGCGCTGCGGGTTGCGGTTGGGCCGGTGCTGGCTGGGTAGGTGCGGTTTGTGCCACCATTTGCGGCGCGGCCTGTTTGTGGCCGCCGAACAGCGCATAGCCACCGCCCCCCAGAATGGCAAGCAGAGCGATGGCACCGCCGCCGAGCAGCATCGGGCTTGGCCCTTTTTTTTTGGCAGGCGCGGAGGCTGGCAAAGGCGGTGCGGCCTGCGCCGGGCGGCGCGGGGCCACCATTGTCGCCTCGCCATCGTTAAAATCATCCAGCCCCAGGCTAAAGCTTTCAGCAGAAGCCGGTTTCGCGTCTTGCGTGTCGCGCAGCGCCTGGGCAAAATCCTGTGCCGAATCAAAACGGTCTTCCGGCCGTTTTGCCATCGCCTTTTTCACCACGGCATCCAAGGCAGGCGTTACGGAGACGGAAAGGGCCGAGGGTGCTGGTGGCTCGGTATGCAGCACCTTGTGCATAATGGCCGTCAGCCCGCCATCGAACGGTTTTTCGCCGGTGAGCAACTGATACAGCATCACGCCGGAGGAATAGATATCCGTGCGCGCATCCACGGTCTGGCCCATGAATTGCTCAGGCGACATATAAGAAGGTGTGCCCAGCATGGTGCCCGCCTGGGTCATCGAGCTGCTTTCGATCCGCGCGATGCCGAAATCCGCGATCTTCACCTCGCCCGCCTTGGTCAGCATGATGTTGGCGGGTTTGATATCCCGGTGCACAACCCCGCTTCCGTGGCTGAACTGCAAGCCGGTCAT
>JAGWIL010000153.1 GCA_028866335.1 Rhodospirillales bacterium | reverse complement strand
GCCAGGCCTAAATCCCGCGCCAGCCGCACGGGCGGGAAATTGGTGGAAAACAACCGGTCCAGCGCGTCCATTCCCAGAAGCATCGCCATGTTGATGGGCCGCTGCTGGGCCTGGTAAGCGCGCAGCACAGAATCGGCACCTGGGTCTTGGGCTTGGGATGTTAATTCCAGCAACGCTGCCGCGTCTCGCAGGCCAAGATTCAAACCCTGCCCCGCGATGGGGTGAACGCCATGCGCTGCATCCCCGACAAGAGCCAGCCGCGTGTCGTAATAGCGCGCGGCGTACATGGCCTGCAGCGGATAAATCCAGCGCCGCCCTACGAGGCTAAAGCTGCCGAGCCGGTTGCCCAGCCGCGCGCGCACTTGCTGCGCCAGGGCCGCGTCGCCCATGCCGTAAAGCAATTTGGCATTCGCATCGCTTTCAGTGAACACAATAGCGGAGACATTGGGGTGTTCGGCTGTGCCGGTCATCGGCAGCACGGCCAGCGGCCCGGCGGGCAGGAAATGCTCCAACGCCACGTTATTATGAGGCAGCTCATGCGCCAGGGCAAAAACCACGGCTGTCTGTTTATAGGGCAGCCGGGTTACGCTTATGCCAGCCTGTTCACGCAAGGGCGATTGCCGACCTTCCGCCGCCACCACCAGCTTTGCGGTGAAAATTTCGTCCCCCACGCGCAGAATAGCACCTTCTTCGCTGCGGCTCACCGAGGCTTCGGCTGGCGCGCGGACGATCACGCTGGATTCCGCCAGTGCCGCATTCAGCGCCACCCGCACGGAGCGCGCCTCGATGATCCAGCCAAACGGATCATCGCCCACGGCCGAATGGTCGAAATGCAGCTTTAGAGGCGAAGGCGCGCGGCCGGGCTTGCCGTCCGTTACGTCGATATCCAGAATTTGGCAGGGCGCGAAGGGCAGCCGCTCCCACAGCCCGGCTTCCTGCAACAAGGGTTTGCAGCCTTGTGCAATGGCATAGGCCCGGCCATCAAAACCCGGTTTTTCCATGGGTTTGAGATCGGCTTTGTCGACCAGGAGAACCTTGTGGCCCCGTGCCGCCAGCGCCAGCGCCAGTGTGCCGCCCACCGGGCCGGCACCCACCACCGCGATATCGCATGAATTTGTCATGCCCTCAGCCTGCCAGAATTTCCCGCCACCGGGAACAGGCTAGGGCAGGACGAAATAACAGGCCGTTCATGCTTTTCGCCGTGTGAAGAAAAAATGAACATCGTTTTGCCTATAATTTAAGCATAAAATTTTACGAGCGTTATGGAACCAGATTTCTCCACGGCGTGTTCCCTGTGCCTCTTGTTTGCATGGGTGCATTACCGAAACTGGCATACTCCTTGCTCCTGTTAAATTGCCGAAACGCACTGAGCTTTCATGACCACGCACTGCCGGCCTGTTCGGGCTCCGGGCCTCCAAGGCAGCGCAATGAGGAACGAGGACTTGATGACGAAAAGATCCCTTTTAGGCGTGCCCTTGGGCCTCGGCCTGGCAGCTTTGGGCTGTGCGCCTGCCCTGGCGCAGACCGCTGCTCCCACCCCGACCCTGAACTCGGGCGACACCGCCTGGATGCTGACCTCTTCCGCCCTCGTGCTGATGATGACGGTGCCAGGGCTGGCGCTGTATTATGCCGGCCTGCTGCGTAAGAAGAACATGCTGGCGATGCTGATGCAGTGTTTCTTCACCACCGCACTCGTCACGGTTCTGTGGTGTGTTGTTGGTTACAGCCTGGCGTTCACCGCTGGTTCCGGCCCGCTGGCCCCGCTGTTCGGCGGTTTCTCTCGCGTGATGCTGATGGGCACCGGCCTTAACGGCCTTTCCGGCACCATTCCTGAAACGGTGTTCGCCTTCTTCCAGTGCACTTTCGCCATCATCACCCCGGCATTGTTCCTGGGTGGCCCGGCTGACCGCCTGAAGTTCTCCTCCTCCATGGTGTTCGTGGGCGTCTGGCTGCTCGCGGTTTATTGCCCGATTGCACATATGGTCTGGGGCCCGGGCGGCTTCCTCGGCGGCCTTGGCGTACTGGATTTCGCGGGTGGCACCGTGGTGCATATCGACAGCGCCGTGCCCGGCCTGATCGCTGCCATCATGGTTGGCAAGCGCGCTGGCTATGGCCGTGAAAACATGGCGCCCGCCAACATGGCCTACACCATGGTCGGTGCTTCTTTGCTTTGGGTTGGCTGGTTCGGCTTCAACGCCGGCTCTGCCCTCACCGCTGGTGGCCTGGCTGGCATGGCCGCCATCAACACCCAGCTCGCCACCTCCGCTGCGGTGCTCTCCTGGGTCATCGTGGAATGGATGGTCAAGGGTAAGCCCAGCATGTTGGGCGGCGTTTCCGGCGCTGTTGCGGGCCTTGTTGCTATCACCCCGGCTTGCGGCTTTGTTGGGGTTAGCGGCGCTCTGGTCATCGGTCTGGCTGCTGGCGTGGTCTGCTTCTGGGGCGTTACCGGGTTCAAGGGCATGTTCGGGTATGACGACGCGCTGGACGTTTGGGGCGTGCATGGCCTCGGCGGCATCCTGGGCGCGTTGCTCACCGGCGTGTTTGCGCTGAAGGCTGTGGGCGGGCATTCCGGCCTGATCGAAGGCGATGCCGGTCAGGTTCTGATCCAGCTCGAAGGCATCATCGTCACCATCGTGTACGATGCCGTTGTCAGCTATATCATCCTAAAGCTGATCGACCTTACCATGGGCCTGCGGGTAACCAAGGAAGACGAGATCGAAGGGCTGGACATTACCCAGCACGGCGAGGTCGTCTCTCACGGCTAAATCTCTGTTTTATAGAGATGTAATCATTGACCCTCCCGGTACGTGCCGGGAGGGTTTTTGTTGGTCCCGCTCCGCGTGTGGTGCAAGCTTGTCACGCGGGTGCAATCCTGCCCATTTGTACCGCCGGGTTGATGGCGGCCACGTGTAGTATTATGCACGCGCCCATTACCAAGCGTGCGATCGGTCTGGGTTGAGCTAGGGTCGGCTTAGCCCGGATTGTGAATCGCCCGCTCAACCTGTGAGAAGGGGGCGTGGCTCAAGCCTGGCCGGTTGGCTAAGGAAAATTGGGCTGTGTCCGTCGAGGATTGGCGGAAGATGGCGAGCATTGCGGACACGAATAACGAGGCGGCGCTGAAGCGGCAGGCGGAAATTTTGGCGCAGCAGCCTGGCGAGGACCGGATGATGGCCAACGCCATCCGCGCCTTGGCGATAGACGCCGTTGAGGCCGCCAAATCCGGCCATCCGGGTATGCCCATGGGCATGGCTGACGCGGCCACGGCGCTGTACCGCAAATTCCTGAAATTTGACGCCGCCGCACCTGACTGGTTTGACCGCGACCGTTTCGTGCTTTCCGCCGGGCATGGCTCCATGCTGCACTACGCACTGCTGCACCTCACCGGCCATGAAGGCATGGGTATCGAGCAGATCAAATCTTTCCGCCAACTCCATTCCCCCGCCGCCGGGCACCCGGAATACCACGAGCACCCAGCCATCGAGATGACCACCGGTCCGCTTGGCCAGGGGTTTGCCACCTCTGTCGGCATGGCGCTGGCGGAGCGTATGCTGGCTGCAAAATTCGGCAAATCGCTGGTTGACCATCGCACCTGGGTGGTTGCTGGGGATGGCTGCCTGATGGAAGGTGTGTCGCACGAGGCCGCTGCTTTCGCCGGGCATTTAAAGCTGAACAAACTCACCGTGCTGTGGGACGATAATTCCATCTCGATCGACGGTTCCACCGCGATGTCCACCTCCGAGGACACGCTCAAGCGCTTTGCCGCCTATGGTTGGGCCACGCGGCGGATCGACGGGCATGATTTCGAAGAATTGGCCGCCGCCCTGGCCTTTGCCCAGAAATCCACCAAGCCCACCATTATTGCCTGCAAAACCATCATCGGGCTGGGGGCGCCCACCAAGGCGGGCACCGCTGGCGTGCATGGTGCCGCGCTGGGCGGGGCGGAGGCCGAGGGTGCCAAAAAAGCGCTGGGCTGGAACCATCTGCCCTTCGTGGTGCCGGAGGAGGTTTACACCCCCTGGCGTGAGGCAGGCTCGCGCGGCGGCACGGCCCGCCGGGCCTGGCTGAAGCGCCTGGCCAAGCACCCGATGCGCGCTGAGTTTGAGCGCGTGATGCAGGGCAAACTGCCCGAGGGTTGGGCAGAGGCGATGAGCGCCTACAAGGCGAGCCTGGCCGAGACCAAACCGAAGATCGCCACCCGCCAGGCCAGCCAGAAGGCGCTTGAGGTGCTGGTGCCTGCGATGCCGGAGCTGGTTGGCGGCTCGGCGGACCTCACCGGCTCTAACCTTACGCTCATAAAAGGCATGGGCGATGTAGTGCCGGGCAATTACGCCGGGCGCTATATTTATTACGGTATCCGTGAATTCGGCATGGCGGCGGCGATGAACGGCATCGCCCTGCATGGCGGGCTGATCCCGTATGGCGGAACGTTCTTTGTATTCTCCGACTATATGCGCCCGGCCATCCGGCTCGCCGCGTTGATGGGCACCCGCGCCATCCATGTGCTGACGCATGATTCCATCGGTTTGGGTGAGGATGGACCGACGCATCAACCCATCGAGCATCTGGCATCTCTGCGGGCCATGCCGAATGTTTTGGTTCTCCGCCCGGCGGATGCGATTGAAACGGCAGAGGCGTGGGAGATCGCCATTAAAAACGCCAAGGGCCCGAGCCTGCTGGTGCTCTCCCGCCAGGCGGTGCC
>JAGWIL010000152.1 GCA_028866335.1 Rhodospirillales bacterium | reverse complement strand
CGAGGGCCTGCTCACCCGCCACCGGGACAAGCAGGATGAACGCGTAGTGCGGGTGAAGCTGACCCAGCCCGGCGATAAGCTGCGCAACCGCGCGGCCAAAATCCCCGCCTGCATCCTGGGCGCCTCCGGCATGAGCCTGGACGAGCTGGAGAAATTACGTGACCAGATCACGCAACTCACCAAACGGCTGGAAAAAGCCGTTTAACGCCTGATCACCGACCAATAAAACGGCGTCCGCCCGGCGGCGATGGCTTTCGCCTCATAGCGCGTATGCGGCCAACCCTCGGGGTGAATCTCCGTGCGGCTAACGGTGAAGAAATCCTGGGCTGCCAGAACCTCGTTGGTCCAGCCCTGGTAGGTCGGATCATCTGAGGCGATGCGCCACTCCCCGCCGGGGCGCAGGGCCCGCGCCACTTCCGGCACAATCTCCGGGTGCACGAAGCGCCGTTTGGCATGGCGGGCTTTCGGCCAGGGGTCCGGGAACATCAGGAACAGTTTCGACAATGCGCCATCGGCGAAGCCGCGCAGCAAAGGCCGGGCATCATCCGTGTAAAGCCGCAGATTAGGCAGCGGTTCCGGCTCGCCCACGCCATCCGGCGCAATGCGCGAAAGCAGCGAGCAGATGCCGTTATCGAACACTTCCGCCGCGATATAGCCAATTTCCGAGTGTCGCTTGGCCAGCTCATAGGCGTGTTCGCCGCCGCCAAAGCCCACCTCCAGCCATGTCTCGCGCGGCTGCATGGCAAAGGGCACGCCGGGCCAGGAGGTTTTGGGCAGAAACGCTTCTAGCAGAAACTCCTGCCGGGGCCGAAGTTTTTTGCCATGCACGCGGCCATAAAGCCGGTCAGGGGGTGGTTTCAATGTCGTCATGCAGTTCTGCCTCGCACAAGTGCCACGCCAAGCCCCGCCACGGCCATGCCCACCCAGGCCAGCAGCGGCATCGCCTCATCCAGCAGTCCCCAGGCCATCAACCCGGAAATCGGGGGCACCAGATAGAACAGTGCCGAAACCTGCGAGGCGCGGCCAAAACGCAGCATGGCGATGTAAAGCGAGATAGCCACCAGCGAATTGGCGATAACGAGATAGCTCATCGTCACCACGAATCTCGCCGTTACGTCCACATGGAAATGCAGCAGTGCAATGGGCAGCGTCGTTGCCAGCCCCACGGCATATTGCACCATGTTGGAGGTTACCGGGTGCATCCCGGTGCTGAAACGTTTCTCATAAAGCGTCGCCCCCGCCATGCCGAGCAGCGCGCCAAACGAAAACAGCACACCCAGCGGCGAGATATGCCCGGTCTCGCCATAGCCAAGGATGGTGATAACCGCGCCGCAGAAGCCAAGCCCCAGCCCTGCCCAGCCTTTTATGCCAATGCGCTCGCGCACCAGCACCGGTGCGAGCACCCCCACCAGCAACGGCTGCAATGAAACCACCAGCGCCACCACGCCCGCGGAAGTGTTCAGCGAAAACGCCGCGTAGCACATGCCGAAATAAACGGTCTGGATACAGAACCCCACCACCGCCACATGCAGCCAGGCGATGCGCTGCCGGGGCAAAGCCGGGCGCAGCCAGATGGCGAAGGGGATGAGCACCAGCAAGGCCAGCGCATAGCGCAGCGCCAGGAAGGTGAAGGGGGCGGCGTATTGGATGCCGATTTTGGAAACCGGAAACCCTGCCGACCAGAACAGCAGAAACAGCACCGGCGCCGCGCGAAGCCAGGGTGGTGGAGAAGCTGGAGAAATATCCTCGGCGCGAGTTTGCATCATGCCACCAGAATAGAATCCGGCCTGGACAGACAGCCCAGGCCGTTTCAGGAAGACCTGATTTTAGCGGTTGAACGCGCTTTTTAGTGCAGGCACCAGATCGGTCTTCTCCCACGTGAAGGTCCCCAGCTCCTCATCCGGCGTGCGGCCGAAATGGCCGAAAGCGGAGGTCGGCACATAAATCGGCCGGTTAAGCTGCAAATGCTCACGGATACCGCGCGGGGTGAGGTTCACGAGGTCGCGCAGCGTCTTCGCCACCTTGTCCTCGTCCACATCCTTGCCCGTGCCATGCAAATCGACATAAAGCGACAGCGGCTGGCTCACGCCGATGGCATAAGAAAGCTGCAAGGTGCAGCGCGCGGCCAGGCCCGCGGCCACCACGTTCTTGGCCAGGTAACGCGACACATAGGCAGCGGAGCGGTCCACCTTCGTGGGGTCTTTGCCGGAGAACGCGCCGCCGCCATGCGGGGCGGCACCACCATAGGTGTCTACGATGATCTTGCGCCCGGTCAGGCCGCAATCGCCGTCCGGCCCGCCAATCTCGAAAATACCGGTCGGGTTGACGTAGAATTCGTCATCCTTGGGCATCCAGCCTTCCGGCAGGGCGGCGGCGACGATCGGGCGGAGCATCTCCTTCACCATGGCGGGGGTGAAGCCCGGCTCATGCTGGATGGAGACGACCACGGAGGTCGCTCCCACCGGCTTGCCATCCACATATTTCAGCGTCACCTGGCTCTTGGCATCCGGCAACAGGCCCTTCACTTGGCTGTCGGCGGCGCGGCGCAGCTCTGAGATGCGGCGCAGGATCAGGTGCGAATAATAAATCGGCGCGGGCATCAGCGCCTCGGTCTCCGAGCTCGCATAGCCGAACATGATGCCCTGGTCGCCAGCGCCTTCATCCTTGTTGCCGGCGGCGTCAACGCCCACGGCGATATGCGCGGATTGCGCATGCAGATGCACGGAAATTTCGGCGTTCTTCCAGGAGAAGCCTTCCTGGTCGTAACCGATATCGTGCACCGCGAGGCGCGCCAGATGCGCCAGATATTCCTTGGTGATGCTCTCCGGCCCACGCACTTCACCCGCCAGAATGATGCGGTTGGTGGTTACCAGCGTTTCGCAGGCCACGCGCGCATAGGGGTCAGCCGCCAGATAGGCATCGACGACGGTGTCGGAAATCCGGTCCGCCACCTTGTCCGGATGACCCTCGGAGACGGACTCAGACGTGAACAGAAACTCACCGCGATCGCGCATACAAAACCCCCTTTAAACTTAAGGCGGGGTCCGGATGGCGTATTAGGGGGCTGGGGTCAATATCCGCAGCCTCACTGCACCTATAACTTCAAAAAATCCTTCATGGCATACAGCCCGGCCGGTTGTGCATGAAGCCAAAGCGCCGCGCGCACAGCACCTGAAGCGAACACCCGCCGATCGAACGCATGGTGGGTGAGGCTGATCTGTTCGTCCCCCGCCGTGAATGTAAGCGTATGAGAGCCAACGATCTGCCCGCCGCGCAAAGTTGCGAATCCAATCTCGCCATCCTTGCGCGGGCCAGTATGGCCATCCCGGCCCGAGACGATCACGTCTGCCAGGTCCACGCCCCGCCCCGCCGCCACGGCGCGGCCAATGGCGAGTGCTGTGCCGGAGGGCGCATCCAATTTCTGGCGGTGATGCATCTCCATAATCTCGGCATCGTATTGTGCGGGCGGCAGCGCATGGCCCAGCTTCTCGGCCAGCAACAGAACCAGATTTACACCAGTGCAGAAATTCGGCGCGGCGATGATGGGGATGGTTTTTGCCGCTGCCTGAATCACCGCCTCATCTTCCTGGCCGTAGCCCGTGGTGCCCAGCACCCAGGGGGTTTCGGTCTCGGCCAGGGCCTTGGCGTGCGCCTGCACGGTGCTGGCATGGGTGAAGTCGATCACCACGTCCGATTCATGCGCCAGGGCCATGATGTCCGGAAAATGCGGTGCACCGGCGGGTGCCGCGCCGGAACGGCTGGTGCCACCTGCAAGCGTTGCAGCCGCGGCGGCTTCCTGCGCCAGAAAAATGCCCATGCGGCCGGAAATGCCGGCGATGCCGATGCGTATGCTCATTGGGCTACATCCCGCCCGGATAATTCGGCCCGCCAGCGCCTTCCGGCACCACCCAGTTGATGTTCTGGGTCGGGTCTTTGATGTCGCAGGTTTTGCAATGCACGCAGTTTTGCGCGTTGATCTGCAAGGCAGGCTTTCCCGCTTCCTCACCCACAATCTCATACACGCCCGCCGGGCAATAGCGCGTCTCGGGGCTCGCATATTCATTATAGTTCACGCTGATCGCCACCGCCGGGTCCAGCAATTGAAGATGCGCTGGCTGGTTTTCCTCATGATTGGTATTGGAGAGAAACACCGAGGAAAGCCGGTCGAAGGTGAGCTTGCCATCCGGCTTGGGGTACTCGATGGGCGTGCAATCCTTCGCCTTCTTCAGCATTTTGTTGTCAGCGTGGTTCTTCAGCGTCCAGGGCGCTTTGCCTTTAAACACATAGGTTTCCAGCGCCGCGTTGATGAGCCCGCCATAAAGGCCGAATTTGGCAAAGCCGGGGCGGATATTGCGCACGCCGTGCAGCTCCGGCCACACCCAGCTTTGCTGTAGTTTTTGCAGATAAGCGGAAAGCGTGTCCGGCTTATCACCCGCGAAGGCTTCCGCAATCGCCTCGGCGGCGACCATGCCGGATTTCATGGCGGTGTGGGTGCCTTTAATTTTTGGCACGTTCAACGTGCCCGCCGCACAGCCAATCAGCACGCCACCAGGGAAGGCCAGCTTGGGGATGGACTGAAACCCGCCTTCGTTAATGGCGCGGGCACCATAGGAAATGCGCTTGGCGCCCTCAAACACCGGCGCAATGGCTGGGTGCGTTTTGAAACGCTGAAACTCCTGGAAGGGCGAGAGATAGGGGTTGGTATAATC
>JAGWIL010000151.1 GCA_028866335.1 Rhodospirillales bacterium | reverse complement strand
TCGGATTTCCGGGGGTTGCCGATTATGGCGTCTTTCGGTGCGCCGGTCATTTTTGATGCGACCCATTCTGTCCAGCAGCCAGGCGGGCAGGGGGAAACATCTGGCGGGCAGCGGGAGTTTGTCTCTGTGCTGGCGAAAGCCGCCGTTGCCGTCGGTGTCGCGGGGGTATTTATCGAAACCCATCCTGACCCGGACAATGCACCTTCCGACGGGCCCAATATGATCGCGTTGAAGGATTTTGAGGGTTTGGTAAAAAGCCTCATGGCTTTTGATCGGATCGCCAAGGCACCGGCGAAGTGAACGAAGCAAAGGCCCAGCGCGATATGGCTGAGCCGGAGAAACAATCCGCCATCGCCCGCATTCGCCATACGATTGATACCGAGATGAACGGCCTCTCGGCGATGCGTGCGGCATTAGAGCAAGGGCTGGCGGATAAATTTTTAGCTTCCGTACAAGCCATTGAGCAAAGCGGTGGCGGTGTTGTGGTGACTGGTATGGGCAAGTCTGGCCATATTGGGCGAAAAATAGCCGCCACGCTTGCCAGCACCGGAACGCACAGCCATTTCGTTCACCCGGCTGAGGCCAGCCATGGTGATTTAGGGATGATCGCGCCGCAGGATGTGGTTTTAGCCCTTTCCTGGTCAGGCGAAGCGCCGGAACTGGCGAATATCATCAACTACACAAGCCGCTTTGGCAACGAACTTATAGCGATAACATCCAAGCCGGAATCCGCCCTTGGCCGGGCCGCGGATATTGGTTTGTTTTTGCCTGACGTGGAGGAGGCTTGCCCCAACGGATTGGCACCCACGACAAGCACCACAATGCAACTCGTTGCGGGCGACGTGCTCGCTGTTTTATTGCTTGAGCGGCGCGGTTTTTCCGCGCTGGATTTTCGCCGGTATCACCCTGGCGGCAAGCTCGGCGCGCAGTTGCTCACGGTGGGCCAGCTCATGCATACGGGAAGCGAGCTTCCTTTGGTCAATCGCGGTTCGATGCTGTCTCAAGGCGTTGTTGAAATGACGTCTAAGCGGTTCGGCATTGCGGGCGTGATCGACGAATCCGGCGTTTTGGTCGGCGTTTTAACCGATGGGGATTTGCGCCGGGCCTTCCAAGCGGGTTTCCACGATATGACAGTGGATGAAGCGATGGGGCGGCAACACCCGCCGCACACCATTCTGGCGAGCGGCATGGCTGCACAAGCATTGGCACATATGAGCGATGCTAAAATCACCTGCATATTTGTGGTCGAAGATCGCAAGCCCGTAGGGGTGCTCCATATTCACGACCTGCTAAGGGCAGGTGTCGCTTAAGCCTTTACTGGCCGGCAAATTCTGATTTTGAAAATGCGTCTACGCCAGCTTCAAATGAGCAGATATCTGTGCGCTCTTCTTTCAAGGCTAAAATAGGTTTGTTGACCGGCATAGACTGATCCGTTTGCCGCAAAGGGGCCTCCTGCCGGCGAAAGCGGGGCACAGCCCAGAGCATCACGCCAAATAGGGGAGTATTGGTCATATAATCCACTTTAATACTCTAAGTTGTGTATTGGAGTTTGCCCATATAGGGTTTTCCAGCCGCCATATATGAGGTGAAACATTAAACTCTAGCTACCGAATAAAACCCGCTGAATACAAAACTGTTTTATGAAAATTCAGAAGAGCCGGGCTTTATCGGTTGGCTACAACATATGGTGGGTTTATCATCCAACTGCTATAGATCAGCCCATGACCGGTTCAACGCAGATTGTTTCGATGACGGGCTTTGCCCGCGTTCAGATCGCACAGCCAGGCCAGGTTTTTGCTTGGGAACTACGCAGCGTGAATGGCCGCGGTCTGGATATCAAACTTAGGTTGCCGCCGGGCCTGGAAGCCATCGAGCTGGCTCTGCGTAACCTCGCCTCAAACCGGCTTCGGCGCGGTAACATCACCGGAACGCTAACGCTGAAGCGCGAATCGGTCGCTTCGATTCAAGCCGACCCTGTGGTTTTAGAAAGGGTCAAACATCTGGCATTGGAGCTGGCAAAGGCGCTTCCTGGCACCCCGCCCCCCCGGGCGGAGCTATTGCTGGCATTGCCTGGCGTAATGCGCAGCGTTTCTGCCCAGGATAAAGAAGGCGAAAGCGAAGAAACAATCGCAGCCATTCAGGCGGCATTCGCAGAGGCAGTTGAGGAATTAGTGGCGGCGAGGGCAGCGGAAGGCGAAAAGCTGCAGGCCATTGTTCAGGCCAACCTGCTGGAAATTGAAACATTATACGAGGCGGCTTGCCTGCAAGGCGCTGGCCAACCCGAACAGCTTAAAGCCAGATTGTCGGCACAATTGGCTGACTTGCTGGCAGATTCGCATGGCCTTTCTGAGGATCGCCTGGCCCAGGAAGTCGCACTTCTCGCCACCAAAGCTGATATTCGAGAAGAGCTTGACCGGCTTTCTGCCCATATTTCCTCGGCCAAGGCGCTTTTGGCGGAGGGTATAGGCGTAGGCCGTAAACTGGATTTCTTGATGCAAGAATTTAATCGTGAGGCGAATACGCTGTGCAGCAAATCTTCTTCCATCGCCCTTACAAATACGGGCCTCGCGTTGAAGGCTGCTATCGAGCAGTTGCGCGAGCAGGTTCAAAACATTGAATAGGCGCGGCGTCTGCCTGGTTATTGCGGCGCCATCAGGGGCGGGCAAAACGACGCTCTCACGCGCATTGCTGGAAATCGACGATCAGCTTTCTTTGTCGGTGAGTGTGACCACGCGTGAACGCCGCCATGGGGAAAAAGAAGGAAAGCATTATTTCTTCATCTCCCAGGAGCAATTCGACAATATGGCGCAAGCGGGCGAACTGCTTGAATATGCGCGTGTATTCGGCCGGTCTTATGGCACGCCGCGCGCACCTGTTGAGCAGGCCCTGGGCGCTGGTCAGGATATTATGTTCGACATCGACTGGCAGGGGTTCCGGCAATTGCGCGCTTCTCTGGGCGATGATGTCGTCGGTGTTTTCATCAAGCCGCCGTCGCTTGAGGTGTTGCATAACCGCTTGGTCAAGCGTGGTGATGGTGCGGAACAGGTTGCCTCGCGCATGGCCCATGCCGAAGCGGAAATCAGCCACGCCCCTGAATTCGACTACATCGTTGAAAACCAGGATCTGGATGTTGCGCTGGCTGATATTCGCGCGATTTTGCGTGCCAGCCGGTTGCAAACAAAACGCCAGATGGGGTGATGCCGGGCGGCCAGGAGGGATGCCGCCGTTTGTAAACCAAGCCTGCACATGCTATAAATCCGGCTCAATACGAGAAATTTTTCCTTGTTAAATCAATTCATTAGGATTGTCTGCGCCGCCATGGACAGCCGTTACCGTGACTCTGTAATTTGATATGAGCGATATCACCGAAGAACCCGGCGCAGGGCCGCTCCCCCCCCGTGAACACGAGCCTGTTTCAATCGAGCAGGAGATGCGTAAATCCTATCTGGATTACGCGATGTCAGTCATTGTCTCGCGCGCTTTGCCTGATGCGCGGGATGGGTTGAAACCGGTTCATCGCCGGATTTTGTATGCGATGAATGAGGCCAACAACACGCCGGACAAGCCTTACCGCAAATCGGCGCGCATGACCGGCGATGTGCTCGGTAAATACCATCCGCATGGCGATCAGGCGGTCTACTTGGCCGGTGTCCGCCTCGCGCAGGATTTCTCCATGCGTCTGCCGCTCATCGACGGGCAGGGGAATTTTGGGTCCATTGATGGCGATAACCCCGCCGCCTCCAGATACACGGAAATGCGGTTGGCGCCGCCAGCGATGCTTCTGCTGGAGGATATCGACAAAGATACGGTAGATTTTCAATCGAATTATGATGAAAGCGAGCAGGAGCCGCGTGTGCTCCCGGCGGCTTTTCCGAACCTCCTCATCAATGGCGCGGGTGGAATCGCCGTTGGAATGGCCACGAATATTCCACCGCATAACCCCACCGAGATTATGGATGCGGTGCTGGCGATGATCTCCAACCCGGAGATTACGCTTGAGGAACTAATGAAAATTGTACCAGGGCCGGATTTTCCGACTTCTGGGATTATTCTTGGTCGCTCCGGTATCCGTAACGCGTTTGAAACGGGCAAGGGTTCCATCATCATGCGCTCCCGCGCGACGGTTGAGGAAAT
The DNA here is from genome assembly GCA_028866335.1 of Rhodospirillales bacterium. Next base: position 603 of record JAGWIL010000151.1, on the reverse strand, counting down.
CCGCAAGGACCGTGAGGCGATCATCGTTACGGAAATTCCGTATCAGGTCAATAAATCCACATTGCTGGAGCGCATTGCTGAACTTGTACGGGCTAAGGAAATCGAGGGGATTGCCGATCTTCGCGATGAATCCGACCGTGAAGGTATGCGCATCGTTATCGAGCTGAAGCGCGATGCCACCGGTGAAGTTGTGTTGAACCAGCTATACCGTTTAACGCAGCTTCAGCAGAGCTTCGGCATTAACATGCTGGCGCTGGACCGCGGTAAGCCCCGCCAGATGGGCCTTAAAGAGCTTCTTCGCTTGTTCATTGAGTTCCGGGAAGAAGTGATCATTCGCCGTGCGCGCTTCGATCTCAATAAATCCCGGGACCGCGCGCATCTTTTAATTGGCCTCGGCATTGCCGTGGCGAATATCGATGAAGTCATTCGTATCATCCGCGCCGCGCCGGATTCGAATTCCGCACGTGCTGCATTAATGGAACGCAACTGGCCGGCAGAAAATATCCTGCCGCTACTGGCATTGGTTGACGATGCAGGCAATCTGGTTGCGTCTGATAACACCATCCGCCTGACAGACGCCCAGGCGCGCGGCATTCTGGAGCT
>JAGWIL010000150.1 GCA_028866335.1 Rhodospirillales bacterium | reverse complement strand
GACGCAACTCGCCCCTTGGCTGAAACCTTGGCCGGAATGCTGCCCAAGCTGCTCGCCACCATTGAGGATGGCCGGGCGCGCAGGCTGCTCAACCGGCTGCTGCCCAAGCTTATCGGCGGGCGGGCATCCGGCGTGGTGGTGGCCCGCGCCTTGGCCGGGCTGGTGCAAGGCGGCAAGCACCAGGAAATGTTCTCCTTCGTTCTTGCCCAGGTGAAGGACATGCTGGCGGCGCGGGAGGAAAACCTGCGCGAGGCGATAAAGGAACGGGTGGCAGAGCATGGCGGCAAGCTGGTGGGCTGGGCGGTGGGTGCCAGCATCGCCAAGCGCGTGCTCTCCGCCGTGAATGCCGAGTTGGATAAGATCAGCCCCGATTCATCCGAAATTCGCGATGCGTTCGACGATTGGGCGCGCGCTGAAATCGCCAAGCTGGAAACCGACCCGGAGCGCGCCACTGAGCTGGGCCAGGCGCTGAAGGGCGTGATGGCGCATGAAACCGTGCAGGCCTGGGTGTGGGATGTGTGGGCGCGGATGCGCCGCGCCCTGGAGATGGATGCCGCGAACCCGAATGGCCGCTCCGTGGCGGTGATTGAGGGCGCACTCGCCAATCTGGCGGAAGTGCTGGGCCATGATGAAGCCGCCCAGGCGCGGCTGAACCGGGCCGTGCGGGAGGCCGTGCTGCGCATGTTGCCCAGCGCCCAGGCCGAGGGTGCAAAATTCATCGGCGGCGTTATCGGCGCGTGGGATGCGAAGACCGTAACCGATAAGCTGGAGCTGCGGGTGGGTAAAGACCTGCAATATATCCGCGTGAACGGCACGCTGGTTGGGTTTATGCTGGGCGCTGCGCTTAACCTGCTGTTCAGGCTGGCCCCGGCGCATTAAATATAACGCGTAAACTTGGATGCGCTGTGCGGCTGGTTTATGCTGCGCCCATGAAAGCATTCCTCGCATCCACGCTCCTCGCCCTTCTTCCCGCCGCCGCCCTGGCCGCTGGCCCGGCTGCGCTTGGGCCTAATGGCGGCAAGTTTGGAGACTGGACCGCCGCCACCTACGGCACGGGCGACGCCAAAATCTGCTACGCCTTTGCCATGCCGCAAAGCTCCACCCCCGCGATTGCATCCCGCAGTAAAGTGATGCTGACGGTGACAGACCGCAAAGGCTCGCCGCATGAGGTTTCGCTCACCGCCGGGTATAATTACCCAAAGGATGCCAAGGTAAGTCTGGCCGTGGGCAGCAAGAGCTTCGATTTCTTCACGCAGGATAACGTCGCCTTCACCAGCAGCGGGGCCGATGCCGTTGCCGCGTTTGAGGCAGGCGCCACCACCACCGCCACCGGGCCAGGCCCGCAGGGCCACTCGGTTACGGATCAGTTCTCGCTCACCGGGTTCTCCGGCGCTTACAAAGCCATTACCGCCGCATGTCAGTAACACTCGACCTTACCGCCGCCGAGCGCGAGCGGATTTTAGCCAAGGCGGCGCATTTCTCGCCGCCGCCGCATATCCTGCCGGATGGCCGGCGGGATCTGGTGGGGCTTTCGCGCGAGGAATTGCTGGAGGAGGTGGAAGCCTTCGGGGAGAAGCCGTTCCGCGCCAAGCAACTCTGGCACTGGATTTATCACCAGGGTGTGCGGGAATTTTCCGCCATGTCCAGCATCGCCAAGCCCCTGCAGGAGAAGCTGGCGGAACGCTTCGTGATCGGTCGGCCAGAGGTGGCGACGGATCAGCTCTCCAAAGACCAGACCCGCAAATTCCTATTCCGCTTCCGCGACCATGAGGCGGTGGAAACGGTTTATATCCCGGACCGCCAGGAGGATCGCGGCGCGGTTTGTTTGTCCTCTCAGGTTGGCTGCACCCTCTCCTGCCGCTTCTGCCACACCGGCACGCAGCGTTTGGCACGCAACCTCTCGGCTGCCGAAATCGTCGGGCAGTTTATGGCCGCGCGCGATGCCTATGGCGAATGGCCAAGCCCCCGGGGTGAGACGCCGCGTTTGCTCTCCACCATCGTGCTGATGGGCATGGGCGAGCCGCTTTATAATTACGAGAATGTCGCCAAGGCCATGAAGATTATCATGGATGGCGAGGGCATTGCCCTTTCGCGCCGGCGCATCACGCTTTCCACCTCCGGCGTTGTGCCGATGATGGACCGCGCGGGTGAGGAGCTGGGGGTCAATCTCGCGGTTTCGCTGCACGCGGTGCGCGATGATCTGCGCGATGAGCTGGTGCCGCTGAACCGGAAATATCCGATCAAGGAACTCATCGCGGCGTGCAGGCGCTACCCCAGCGCCTCCAATGCGCGGCGGATCACATTTGAGTACATCATGCTGAAGGGGCTGAACGACACAGAGGCCGATGCGCATGAGCTGGTGCGGCTCATCGCCGGGCTGCCCGCGAAGGTAAACCTCATCCCCTTCAATCCATGGCCGGGGTCGAATTACGAACCTTCCACGCCGCAAGCTTTGAAGAAATTCGCGACCATTGTATCGCAGGCTGGTTATGCCTCGCCCATCCGCACCCCGCGCGGACAGGATATTCTGGCGGCTTGCGGGCAATTAAAGAGTGCGATGGAAAAAGCCGCCGAATAGCTGCCATAATTCCCGCAAAAACCGGCATTTATGGCCGGTTTTTTCATATTCCAGCCACAAAGCTGCCTGCAACGCTTCATTACTCTGTGCAATGCCAAATGGCTTGAAGCATGCCCTGAGAAGGGAAAGATTCACGCCTGGGCCGGACAGAGCGGAAGGAAAACGGCATGGGCGTTTATCTGATCAGCGGTGGCGCGCGGGGCATTGGCGCCGGCATTGCCGAGCGGCTGACGCAGGATGGCCACCGCGTGGTGGTGGCGGACAAAATAAAGCCTGCCGAAACCCAAGCCCGTGCCGTAATCTGCGATGTTTCCGACCCCGCGCAGGTGGCCAGCCTTATCACCGGCATCGAGACGATCGAGGAGCGGCTGGACGGAATTGTCTGCAATGCCGGGTTCATGATCCGCAAGCCGATCGAGGAGCTAACGCCAGAGGAATGGAACAGCGTGCTGGCCACCAACCTCACATCCGCGTTTTTGCTGGTGCGGGCGGGGGCGCGGATGCTGCGGGCCGCCAAAGGTGCCGTGGTCACCATCGCTTCCACCCGCGCGCATATGTCTGAGCCTGACACGGAATCCTACGCCGCTTCCAAAGGCGGGTTGCTGGCGCTCACCCATGCGCTGGCCGTCAGCCTGGGGCCGGATGTGCGGGTGAACTGCATCTCACCGGGATGGATAGATACCGGCCATGACCCCATCCGCCCCGAGGACCACGCCCAGCACCCCGCGGGGCGCGTTGGCAAAACCCAGGATATCGCCGGGCTGACTGCGTTTTTATTGGGCCCAGAGGCAGGCTTCATCACCGGGGCTGAATTTATCTCCGATGGGGGAATGACACGCAAAATGATCTATGCCGAATAAATCTTGACCTTCGACTGTATTTAGATATATCTATTTATATCTGAATTACAAAAGGTTCGACTTTAGATGAAACTTCACCATCATTTCAAAACCCTCTGTGAAGAAAAGGTATTCCATGCGCGCCGCTTCATGCATGAGCATAAACATGGCCATCGTCATGGCCCCGGCGGCCGCCAACGGATGCTGGAGCATGGCGATTTGCGCGTGTTGGTTCTGCACCTCATCGATGAAGCGCCACGCCATGGCTACGAGCTGATTAAGGCCGTGGAGGATTTAACCGGCGGTGCCTACGCGCCCAGCCCCGGCGTTATCTACCCCACGCTGACAATGCTGGAGGAGCTTGGCCACATAAGTGCCGAAGCAAATGGCACGAAACGGCTGTTCAGCATTACCGAAGCTGGCAAGGAAACGCTTGCTTCCTCCCGCCCGGCGGTGGACGCCATGCTGACCCGGCTTGCCAGCGGCCCTGGGCGGGATGCCGTGATGCCGGTGCGGCGCGCGATGGAAAACCTGAAAACAGCCCTACGCATGAAGCTCGGCGGGCGTGGCGCGAACCCAGAAGCGATGCGCCAGGCCACCGACATGATCGACGAACTTGTCCGCAGGATCGAGGCATTGTGACCAAGCCTAGGAAGCCCCAACCCTGGAAGGAAACTAAAGCGTGAATGCCACGGCCATCATCCCCACCGCCAGCGCCAAGCGTTATCTCGGCCAGTTCGTGAGCCATTTCTCCCACAAGCTTCCCGCCTTGCGGGAGCCTGACAACAGCCAGGGCGAGGTGAGCTTCACCACCGGGCTTTGCACGATGGACGCGGATGCCCAGAAGCTTTCAATCATATTGAACGCGGCGGATGAGGCCGGGCTGACCCGGCTTAAGGAGATCGTGGACCGGCATCTGCTGCGCTTCGCTTTCCGTGAGGAGCTGGAAATCGCCTGGCAATGACGGCGCTAAACTGTGCCTTTCGGCCAGCGCCGGTGCAGCCACAGCCAGTCTCCGGGGGCTTGCCGCACCCAGCCTTCCACAATGCGATTGACCTCAATGGTCAGCGCCAGGCTATCCGCCTGTCTGTCGCCACAATCTGGCAGGCGTAACGGCGGCTCACAGGCTACATGCAGCCGCGCTGGGCCAAGGCGCTTTACATGAATGGGAAATACCGGGCAGCGCAGGCGCAATGCAAAACTCGCCAGCGCATCCATGGTCATGGCCGGTTTGCCAAAAAACGGCACGGAAAGCCCGGTATCCAGCTTCTGGTCCACCAGAAACCCTAACGCCCCACCATTGCGCACATGCGCGTAAGCCGCGCGCGCACCAGCGGCACCCTT
>JAGWIL010000149.1 GCA_028866335.1 Rhodospirillales bacterium | reverse complement strand
GGCCTCCTGCGGTTGATTCAAGAAGCGTAGAAGCAGAAACCCAGCCAGGAAATCGCGGTCGACGATCTGACCGCGCGCCTCGGTTCCGGCAATAGGGGGACTGACGGCGATAACGACTTGGTAAGCGCTTTTTGCATCATCGTTTTGCAACAGGGCCCGAGCAAGAAGGTTCTGGGCTGGCCAGAACAGAAGTTGCTCGTCAGCATCGGCTGCCGCCATGGCGGCCTTGCCCTGGCTTTCCCATAGCTGAGCGGCTTCTTCATCTTGCCCAGCTTCGTGCAAAGCCTGAACCTGCATGAGGAAAGGTGGGGTAGTGGCGGGAATAGGGGGTTGATAAAGCCCTGAGGCCTGGATTTCGCGCAGTTTCAACAAGCCTTGCATTGGCCAGTCAGGGTTTGCGGTTATGAAAGCCTGGATTTCATCAGCACTGCCACCGCCGGGATTGATAAGGCGGAAGAAGGTGACAAGCTTGCCAACCAGCGGATCTCCGGTGGTGGCGGCCAACTGCTCGGCCTGGAAAAATTGGCCCGCTTGCACGTCCGTCATGATCTGCGGGCTTGCGGGGGTTTGCGCCAACCCGCAGGCAGGCATAAGGAGCAGTGGCAAGGCGGCCCAAAACTTCATGCGCCATCTCTAGCAGCGCTTGGTGCGCGGACCAAACTGTGCCCACCCCCGCTTGCCCCCGTTGGCAGAGACGTTTAGGTGGAATGCTGCACCAAACGCCTCAAGGACTAAAAATGTTTCACGGCTCTTTCACCGCCCTTGTGACGCCCATGCACGAGGATGGGCGCATTGATGATGAGGCTTTCACCCGCCTTATCGATTGGCAGATCGCGGAGGGCACCAACGGCATCGTACCCGTTGGCACCACCGGGGAATCGCCAACGCTTAGCCACGATGAGCATAAACAGGTGGTTGAGCTGGCCGTGAAAACCGCCAAGGGCCGCGTGCCGGTTATGGCGGGCGCTGGCTCTAATTCCACCGCCGAGGCCATTGGCTTGGCGCGCCATGCTGAAAAGGCAGGGGCAGATGCTGTGCTGGTGGTGACGCCTTATTACAATAAGCCGACCCAGGAAGGGTTGTACCGGCACTACAAAGCCATCGCTGAATCGATGGCTTTGCCGGTGTTCATTTATAATATTCCTGGCCGTTCGGTGATCGACATGTCTGTTGAGACGATGGCGCGGCTGGCGGAAATTAAAAACATAGCCGGGGTGAAGGACGCGACGGCCAACCTCACCCGCCCGCTGCATACCACGCAGGCATGTGGCAAAGATTTCATCCAGTTCTCAGGCGAGGATCATACCGCGCTGGCCTATCTGGCCTCTGGTGGGCATGGCTGCATTTCCGTCACCGCCAATGTGGCGCCACGTTTATGCGCCGAAATGCACGGTGCCTGGGCCAAGGGTGACATTAAAACCGCCATGGAAATTCAGCAGCGCCTGGTGCCGCTGCACGATGTGATGTTCTGCGAGAGCAATCCCGGCCCGGTGAAATATGCGGCGTCGCTGCTGGGTTTTGGGGCTAACCAAGTGCGCCTGCCGCTGGTGCCGGTCTCGGTGGCTTCGGCTGGGCGGGTGCAGGCGGTCATGCGGGATGTTGGTTTGCTGAATTGAGCAAAGAGAAGAAGAAATCGGAGTTCATTTCTCACGGTATTGCGGCGCAGAACCGCAAAGCGCGGTATGACTACAAGATACTCTCCACCATAGAAGCGGGGATTGTGCTGCGCGGTGTTGAGGTGAAGTCTCTGCGGCTTGGCCGCGCCCAGCTTACCGAAGCCTGGGCCGGCGAGCGCGATGGGGAGCTTTACCTGTTTAATATGTACGTGCCGGAATATCAGGGTGGCGTGCTTTCACGTTTTGAGACGCGTGGGATGCGCAAGCTGCTGGTAAAGCGCAGGGAACGTGTGCAGATATTCAACGCCATCGGGCGGGAACGCCAGACGATTGTACCGCTGGATGTGTTCTTTAACGACCGCGGGCTGGCGAAAGTGACCCTGGGCATAGCTGAGGGCAAACAGAAAGCGGATAAGCGCCAGGCCTCTGCTGAGCGTGATTGGCAGCGCGACAAGGCCAGGTTGCTGCGGAACCGATAACCATCAGGCGAGCAAACGCCGGATGCTTGCCACAATCTCCTCGAACATCTCCTGCGTGATCCGCCCGGTATTCACATTATACTGGGAGGTGTGAAAACTGTCCGCGAGGGTCACGCCGTTTTCAAGCACATGCTTAGCACCGTGCCTGAAAGGGTAGCGGCTGGGCTTTAGTTTAAGGCCCTGCAGAACTGACTCATGCGCTTTGATGCCAATGGCAAGCGTCACCCGCAAATCTGGCATCGCCGCCATCTCAGATGAAAGATATGGCAGGCAGTGGAGCTTATCTGAGGTTTCCAGCTTGTGCTGCGGCGGCGCGCACCGCACCGCATTGGTGATGCGGCAATCTATCATTTCCAGCCCGTCATCCGCCCGTTCTTGAAACAGGCCTTTTGCAAAGCTGAATTTTACCAACGCTGGGTAGAGCAGGCGGCCCGCGACATCGCCGGTAAATGGTCGTCCTGTTTTGTTAGCACCATTAACGCCCGGAGCTTGTCCGACGACGAGTAAGCGCGCTGAAAGAGGGCCGAAGCTGGGCACGGGAGCGTTAAACCAATCGGGATGCAATGCCCGATATTCTTGCCTGTACGCAACGAGGCGAGGACAAAATCCGCAGTCACGCCCTGGAAAAGTGGCAGATATACTGCTCATTCTTCGTCCTCACGTTCGTTGCGGCTACGTCCGTCTGGCGAGCGCCGCGCAAATTCCTTTGCTATATCACCGAGTTCAACGAACTGGTCGGCTTGACGCCGAAGTTCATCTGCAATCATGGGCGGGCTGGTGCGAATCGAAGAAATGACGGTGACGCGGACACCTCTACGTTGCACGGCTTCAACAAGTCGCCGGAAGTCTGAATCGCCAGAAAATAAAATTGCGTGATTAAGTGCTGGTGCAAGCTCCAGCATGTCAATCGCGAGCTCGATATCCATATTACCCTTGATCCGGCGGCGGCCCAGTGCATCCACAAATTCTTTTGCGGGCTTGGTAACAAGACTGTAGCCATTATACGCCAACCAGTCTGTTAGTGGCTTAAGTGGCGAGTATTCCTCGGTTTCTAGCAACGCTGAATAGTAATATGCACGCAGAAGGTTTGTTTTTGAACCAAAGAAATCGAGTAATTTCCGGTAATCGATATCCACGCCAAGGCTTCGTGTCGCCGCGTAGAGGTTTGCACCATCAATAAATAGCGCCGTACGTTCTTGTTCTAAAAGCCGCATATTGAAATTCATTCCTCTTGAAATCGTTAGTCAAAAGTGATGTACAGTGTGCTAAGAAATGTTAGTTGTTATTTTGTTTACGAATTGAGTTTGGCTTTACCTCTGTTATGAGCATTTACCTTTTATGATCTTAATCGCCATTGGTGCCAATCTACCAGGCAAGAACGGTGAGACGCCGGTGGAAGTTTGTGGAGCGGCCGCGGTGGCGATACGCGCCCTCCCGGGGCTTAATTTTGTGGCGCTTTCGCCTTGGTACCGTACTAAAGCGATTCCGGCATCTGCCCAGCCGGATTACTGCAATGGTATGATCCGCATGAGCGGCGTGATCGACCCCGCTGTGCTTTTACAGCGGCTTCAGGAAATTGAGATTCAGTTTGGCCGGGAGCGCTCGGCACCCAATGCTGCCCGCACGCTTGATCTTGATATTATCGATGTGGGGGGAATGGTACGCGCAACGCCAACCCCCGTGCTTCCGCACCCTCGGGCTCATCAGCGGGCTTTTGTGCTGCGCCCGCTTCTGGATGTGGCATCCGCCTGGCGCCACCCGGTGCTGAGGCAGAATGTAACCACCCTTTTGGCGGAGCTTCCCCCGCAGGTTATCGAACCCTGGCATGACGACTAGAGCGCGATGACTTCAGGTTTGCTCACTTCAGGAGCTAACCTGAAGTCTGAATCGCCCCCTATCTCATTGTTTAGAGGTGGATTCAGATTTTGCAGCGGATCACCGCTTGATTTGATCTAAAATCACCCGGCTCTGGGAATTGCCGGGCAATAAGCTTGCCTCCCTGCCGCGGCTGAGGTAAGGCACGCATTCAATTTTCTGCCTGGAGCGTACCCCTATGGCCCGCGTAACCGTTGAAGACTGCGTTTTGAAGGTGCCGAACCGCTTTGAGCTGGTTTTGCTCGCGGCGCAGCGCGCCCGGAATATTAGCCGTGGTGAACAACTTACCATCGACCGGGATAATGATAAAAATCCTGTCGTGGCGCTACGCGAAATTGCAGATGAGACAGTTGTGCTGCCAGAATTGGAGCAGGATCTGATAAAATCTCTCTCCCGCGTGCCTGAGCCGGAGCCTGTGGACGAGGAAGTTATGGATCTGATCCCGACGGATCAGAATATCTTTGGCTTGCAAGATGTCTCCGCCGAGGAGGAAGCCGCCGCAATGGCCGCGGAAAGCGAGGAAATCATGTCCCCCGAGGATATCCAGGCCGCCATCGAGGCCGAACTTGGCGGCAAGTCTCGCCGGTAAACCAATGCGGACAGGCCGTGGGTTTCTGAGCCTGTCCTATGCCCCCGAGGGCGTGAATAATGGTGTGCCAAAGCTGCATCCGGAGTTGGCAGGGTTACTCGCAAGGGTGGCTTCTTATGATTCTAAAGCCGATGCCGCACTTATTGATGAGGCGTATTGTGTGGCGGCCGACGCACATGCCGACCAGAAGCGGGATAACGGTGAGCCATACATAA
>JAGWIL010000148.1 GCA_028866335.1 Rhodospirillales bacterium | reverse complement strand
CTGACCAGCACTACCGGCACTATTGACCAGAGCGAATACACAGCAATCCGCGCCGCCGGTTACACCGATCAGCAACTGGTCGAAATCAGCCTGGCGATCGCGGCTATCACCTTCACCAATGTGTTCAATCGCATCAATGACACCACTATCGACTTTCCGGCGGTGAACTGAAGCAGGGAGGAGGCGCCTGACCCCGAAAGCACGTCTCAGGGCCGCCGGGTGCAACCGGCGGCACCAATCGCGTGACTGCCCAGAAAGGCGCCCATCCCTTGTTTACGCAATTGAGGATAGGCCGGCTTCTGGAGGGAGTTTCTGCACGATCCTCCTGATTTTGGATATCTGGTACTCCCGGCGTTGAAACAACGTGTGGCTGATGTCTAGCGCTACGAAAGCTAGCTTCAGAACAAGGGCAGACCTACCATGCACCATGGCTCTGCCGCCGGTACCTTCGTCATTACCGATGATATGGTGGTACAACCCACAATCGGTCAATCTAGAAGGCGGCTTGGCGTCCGTTTTGGCCAAAAAACGACTTAACTGCTTCGCGGCCATGCCGGTCGCTCCCTGCCTGTTGCCAAGCGCTCCGAAGCCGACACTCGCGGTCGCGCTACGGGTCGACCGGCTTAGAGGGTAAGCACACGTTGGCGAACATTTCATGTTACGAAATAGCTGCCATCAATCTGGACGGCGTTGCATCTCTTGGGTGGGGCATGAATGCTGCCTTTTCTCCGTGGACTAAAAGAAACAACCTATAATACTCTCAATCTTTGCTGAATGCCCGGGATGCAGCGAGCGTATCAAGAGCTTCGCGAAGGAGCTTTATTTTCCCGTCCTTGACGACAAGCCGACCTGCGTAGGTTTGTTTATAGATCTTTCCCGTCGAGAGGACCGGAACTTCTACCTGATATTCACCAAATGCCTGGTCTTCAGTTCTGATAAATATCTCGATATTTTTGAATTTGAATTCGGGCACGTTGGTCAGGAGGTCGACGAGAAATTTTTCGATGGCTACAGGTCCCTGGGCGCGGGCGTTGACGGTCGGTAACTCTAATATTCCATCCTCTGCAAAAAGGCTGGCGGCGGCCACCGGATTTTGGATATTGGCAAGATATTCTTCAAGAAGTTGAGATACATTTTTCACGGATATAGCTTTCAAAATAAAAATCTATATTGATGGTATTGGTAACGCCCCGAAGAGCGTCACCGTTCACCCCTGCACGAAAGCCAACAAATCTGACGTTCAGAACATCCGCATTTACTGTCAGCATGCCATGCGAATAGCCGGGGTAAGTCTTCAACGTACCATTCTTCAGCAGCTTCGCCGATTTCAAAGCAGAGTCATGGATTGGAACGATCTGGTCGTCCTCCCCATGTAGCACCAAGGTTGGCACGGAGATTGATTTAAGATCCTCCGTCTGATCAGTTTCAGAAAATGCCTTGATACCCTCGTAATGCGCTTTGGCGCTGCCCATCATACCCTGGCGCCACCAATTCTGGATGACACCTTGTTGCACAGTAGTACCTTCGCGGTTGAAGCCGTAGAACGGGCCGGATGGAACATCGAGGAAGAATTGCGCGCGGTTAGCGGCAAGCGCCTGTCGGTATCCGTCGAACACTTCAATAGACAGACCTTCCGGGTTGGCGTCGGTTTTAACCATCAAGGGCGGCACGGCGCTCACCAGCACTGCCTTGGCGACACGGCCTTGCGGTTCACCGAACTGGGCAACATAACGCGCCACCTCACCGCCGCCGGTGGAATGGCCGATATGGATGGCGTTGCGCAGATCCAGATGCTCGGCCACCGCCGCCGCGTCCGCCGCGTAATGGTCCACATCGCGTCCATCGGAGATCTGCGAGGACCGGCCATGGCCACGCCGGTCATGCGCCACCACCCGATAACCGTGCTGCAGGAATAAAAGTATCTGCGCGCCCCAGTCTTTATAGAAGATCTCGGCATTGTCATGGGTGGTGACGAAAGGCATGGCGTGAATTCCTTGCGAATATATAGAGAAAGAAAATTTAGGGTTCGGTGAGGGCCGCGAGGCCCGCACCCAGAGCCGCCGCTAACACCAGACCGGAGCCGGGGGGAAAGATAAGCTTCATGTCACAGGCTCAAATCTGCGCCATGCCGCCATCGACGAAGAATTCCGCGCCGCTGACAAAGCTGGCGGCGTCAGAGGAGAGGAACAGCACCGCTCGGGCAATATCCTCCGGCGTACCGACACGCCCGGATGGGATGTTGGCGAGCATGCTGCCCTTCACCGCCTCGGACTGGGCGCCTCCACCGAACAGATCGTTCAGCCCAGCCGTCTCAATCAACCCGGGGCTGATGGCGTTGACGCGGATATGGCGGTCTTTCAGATCCAAAATCCAGTTGCGGGCAAAATTGCGCACCGCCGCCTTGGTGGCGCTATAGACCGAGAAAGCGGGCGTGCCGGTGGAGCCGGTGACGGAGCTGGTGAGCACCACGGAGGCACCGTCGCGCAGCAGCGGGAGGGCCTTCTGCACCGTGAAGAGCACGCCCTTCACGTTGGTGTTAAAGGCATCGTCGTAATGCGCCTCGGTGATGGCGCCGAGCGGGGCGAAGCTGCCACCGCCGGCATTGGCGAAGAGCACATCGATCTGTGCGTGCTTCTGCTGCACTTCGTCATAGAGCTGATCGATCTCGGCAAGCTTGGACATATCCGCCTTTACACCGATGGTTTTGCCGCCGATCTGCTTAACCGCTTTCTCCAGCGCATCCTGGCGGCGACCGGTGATGAAGACATATGCTCCCTGGTCAGCGAAGGCTTTGGCGGTGGCCAGGCCGATGCCGCTGGTGCCGCCGGTGACGATAACAACCTTGTTCTGAAACTCGCTCATCTGTCTGATCCTTTACTGGGGTGAGAGTGTCTCGCCCAATGACCAATGGATAGATTTGGAACGATAAGGCCGATAGATAGATATTTTACTACTTAGCGTTCTACTGATAGAACGATGAAATGGACCTGAACGATTACGCCTTCTTTGCCGAGGTTGTGAAACATGGCGGCTTCGCCCCGGCCGGGCGGGCGCTGAACATGCCGAAATCCAAGCTCAGCCGTCGGATTGCCGGACTGGAGGTGCGGCTGGGGGTGAGGTTAATCGAGCGTTCATCCCGCCGGTTCCGTGTGACGGATCTGGGCCAAAGCTTCTACACGCGCTGCCGGGCCATGCTGGAGGAGGCCGAGCAAGCGGAAGCGCTGTTGGCTCAGGTACAGAGCGAACCGCAGGGCCGGGTGCGCTTTAGCTGCCCGCGCGGCATGGTGGAGGTGCTTGCGCCGTCCTTGCCGAATTTTCTTGCCCAATACCCGAAAGTAAAATTGCAGATGCTCGCCACCGACCATGCGGTGGATCTGATTGCCGAACGCGTGGATATTGCCTTGCGTGTACGGGTGGAACTGACAAGCGATGCTTCATTGACCATGCGCAGCCTTGGGCGTTCACGGCGAATATTGGTGGCAAGCCCTGGCTTTGTGAATATGCAGTGCCAAAACGCCATTGAAAGCCTGACAAAGTTGCCGACTTTGGCGTCGGCCGAAGAGACTGGTGAGATTGAGTGGTTGCTCTCAGGACCAGATAGCAAAACATACTCACTCCGGCATGAGCCACGCGTAAGCTGCGGAGATCTTCTTGCGCTTAGAGAAGCTGCCGTTGCGGGTATGGGCGTGGCATTGCTACCGGACCATATCTGCCGCGAGCATCTACGCACAGGCCAATTGGCGAGGGCTTTTCCTGGCTGGGGCGGACCGATGGGAGTCGTGCATATTGTTTTTACCACTAGGCGGGGCCTGCCGCCTGCGGTTCGCGCCTTTATCGATTATCTAGCGGCGACCTTTGCGGCAATCTCATTGGAAAACTAAGGTAATGCGGAGAGTGTCGATCTCATGTCGAATATAATAGATTGATTCAGAGCCATACATTCGATGTCTCCTTTACGCATAATGATATTATCACGTCGCGTCTAAATCGGCCGATGTGCATGATTCGTGTTGTTCATGGGGATCGATCAACCCGAGGCTGCTTTTGGAAATGCAACTAGCCCGTCGAGGCGGCGACAATGGGGCGGTTCGAGCCAACGTCGATCATCGCCTGAATGTCAGCTTTCCTCTGAGCAGGACCCGTAACTTGCCATTCCGGAATCGGCCCACCTCGCCACAAAGAGAATGTCTGGTATCCGCTTTTCTTAGCCTTTAGCCGCCATTCTGCTTACCCCCCAACCCGGCCCAATTCACATACGCAGTTTACCGCATACAACACAGCAACCCGCCTCATTCAACTCCGCTCGGCGATCGTTTGAAGTGCCAGCATAAGGGCCGCCAGCTCACGGTATTTAAACGTTCCGCGCCGCAGGAGATGCGTATGTCAGCAACATCACAAAATTCGGGCTTCAGCCCCCCGAAACGGAAATTCAACAAACTCGTCGCCAACCCAGTTTTCGAGGATTACTCCCTCCGCTACGCGCCCAAGAGCTTCCGCACCTGGTCGCAATATGCTGTGTTCTCGGCTGCCTTGGGCGGCATCGCCTATCTGGCGGACCAGGCCATCGGTGGCTCGCTCGCCGTGCAATTCGGCTTCACTAATGCCTTCTGGGGCATTCTTGCTGCCGCCACCATCATCTTTCTTACCGGCATCCCCATCGCCTATTACTGTGCGAAGTATAATGTAGATGTCGATTTGCTCACCCGCGGGGCTGGCTTCGGCTATCTCGGCTCCACCATCACCTCGGTCATCTACGCCTCGTTTACCTTCATTTTCTTTGCACTTGAAGGCTCGATC
>JAGWIL010000147.1 GCA_028866335.1 Rhodospirillales bacterium | reverse complement strand
ATTATGTATGTGCACGTGCCCGCCGCCTGGGTGGCGATGGCAGGTTACGCGGCGCTGGCTTTTTGCTCCCTGCTCTCGCTCGTATGGCGGCACCCGCTGGCGGATATCGCGGCGGAGGAAATAGGTCCGGTGGGCGCTGGCTTCACCGCAGTATGCCTGGTTTCCGGCTCGCTATGGGGCAAGCCGATGTGGGGCGCTTATTGGGTGTGGGATGCGCGGCTGACCTCCGTGCTGATTTTGTTTTTTCTCTATCTCGGCCATATCGCGCTCATCCGCGCTTTTGATAACAAAGCCCATGCGTACCGCGCCGCTGCCATTCTGGCGCTGGCCGGGGCGGTGAATTTGCCGATTATCGTGTTCTCAGTGCAGTGGTGGAACACGCTGCATCAGGGCAACACGATCTCGCTCACCGGCCCCTCAAAAATCTATATCACCATGCTCTACCCGCTGCTCATTGCCTCGATAGGATTTTACATGGCTTTTATCACGATGGTGGTGGCGCGGATGTCCGCCGCGATTTCTGAGCGCAAGACCCTATCCCTGCTGCGCGCCATGGCGGAGCGCGGCCAATGACTCAGGCCATAAATGTCTGGCCGTTCGTGAACGGCGCTTATGGGGCAACGATTCTATTTCTGATTGGCGCGGCATGGTTGACTTTCGTCCGCTATCGCCGCGCCCGCGCCAGGTTGGCCCAGGCCGAGCAGCTTTAAATGCGAACCCCCAAGCGACGGCGGCTTTATCTGGTGCTGGCGTGCCTGGTTTGCCTTGGCGGAGCGGTGGCACTCTCCCTGGCGGCGTTTTCGTCCTCGCTTACGTATTTCCTCTCACCCCGGCAGGTGGAGGCAAAGGCACCGCCGCCGGGGCAGAGTTTCCGGCTGGGCGGCATTGTGCAGGTGGGAACGGTTGCCACCAGCGTTGCCAATGGCACGCCCACCACGCATTTCGCGGTAACGGACGGGCGCGCGGCGGTGAATGTGATGTTTACCGGCCTGCTGCCGGATTTGTTCCGCGAAGGCCAGGGGATTGTGGCGATCGGTTCCATGGGACCGGGCGGGGTATTTGTGGCTGACGAGGTTTTGGCCAAACACGGTGCTGATTACATGCCCAAGGATGTAGAGCAGGAGCTGAAGGAAAGCGGCAAATGGGACCCGCGCTTTGGCCCGCCGCCGGATGCCAGCGACTGGAACGACATGAAAGTGAAAGGCAGCGGCACATGATTCCTGAACTCGGGCATTTCTGCCTGGCCATGGCCGTTGCCATTGCCTGCGCGCAAGGTGTTGTGGGCATTGCCGGGCCAACACTGAAGGACCCACGCGCTTTGGTCGCCGCACCGCTGCTCACGCTGTTGCATTTCACCGCCATCTCGCTTTCGTTCCTGGCGTTGGTTTGGGCGGGTGTGGTTTCGGATTTCACGGTGGAAAACATCGCGGATTTTTCATCGGCGCAGACACCGTTGCTCTACCGGATTACCGGAATTTGGGGAAACCATGACGGCTCGATTCTGCTGTGGTGCCTGATTTTGTCGCTTTGCGGCACTGCGGTGGCGTTGGGTGGTCGGCAGCTTCCCGCCAGTTTGCGGGCACGGGTGCTGGGTGTGCTGGGGCTGGTTTCCTGCGGGTTTTTGCTGTTCACGCTGGCGGTTTCCAACCCGTTCACGCGCATCTGGCCGCCGCCGCTGGATGGTGCGGGCATAAACCCGATCTTGCAGGACCCTGGCCTCGCTTTCCATCCGCCGGTTCTCTACACCGGTTATGTTGGGTTCTCGGTGGCGTTTGCTTTCGCCATCGCGGCGCTGATCGAGGGGCGAATTGACGCCGCCTGGGGGCGCTGGGTGCGGCCCTGGGCGCTGCTCTCCTGGTGCTTTTTAACTGCTGGCATCACTTTGGGGAGCTGGTGGTCTTATTACACGCTGGGCTGGGGTGGATACTGGTTCTGGGACCCGGTGGAGAACGCCGCCCTGCTGCCTTGGCTCACCGGCACGGCACTTTTGCACTGCGCCATTGTGGTGGAAAAACGTGAAAGCCTGAAAGCCTGGACCGTGCTTCTGGCCATCGCCACCTTCTCACTCTCGCTTTCGGGCACCTTCCTGGTGCGCTCGGGTATTTTGAACTCCGTGCACAGCTTTGCCGCGGCACCGGACCAGGGGCTGTTCATTCTGGTGTTGCTGGCCATTACCATCGGCGGCTCGCTGCTGCTGTTCGCTTTCAGGGCACCCGTGCTGGCGGGGTCTGGCATATACGCCCCGATAAGCCGGGAGAGCGCACTGATTCTAAATAATATATTTTTGTGTGCCATTGCGGCGGTGGTGTTCACCGGCACGCTTTACCCACCCTTTGTCGATCTTCTGTTCGGTATCCAGCTTTCTGTCGGCGCGCCGTTTTTTAACCAGACAGTGCTGCCGCTCGCGGGGCCGATTATTCTGGCGATGGGCGTGGGGCCAATGTTGCGCTGGAAACGGGCGGATATGCTGCCGGTGCTGCAACGCCTGTGGCTTGCAGGCGCGGTAGCGGTACTGGTGCTGGTCATTCTCACCGCCACTAAACACCTCATCGCGGCTTTGGGGCTGGCAGGCGGTGCCTGGGTGGTGTGCTCCGCCCTTACCGACCTTGCCGAGCGCACCCGGCTGTTCCGCGTGCCATTGGGCAGCGCGCTGGGGCGTTTTTTTGCTCTGCCGCGTGCGGCCATTGGTGCCACGCTGGGGCATATTGGTTTTGGCGTTTCGGTAATCGGCATCGCGGCGATGACGCTGGCGGTGCAAAAGGTGGTGGTGCTGAAACCGGGCCAGTCCACCATGCTGGGCGGCTATAGCTGGACACTGCAAGATATTCATGACGCGCCGGGGCCTGATTATTCCCAACGCGTGGCGGATGTTACCGTGAGCGATGACGGCAAACCCTTCATGACCCTGCACCCAACCCGGCGGTTCTTTACCGCGCAGCATGTTATCACCAGCGATGCCGCGATCCGCACCAACGGTTTCCAGGATATTTATGCCGACTTCGCCGATGAACAGGATGGCGGCGCGGAATTGCGGCTGAACCGCCACCCTGGGGCGCCGGAGGTTTGGTTCGGCGGGTTGATTATGGCCCTGGGCGGGTTTTGCTCCTTGTCTGACCGCCGTTTGCGTGTGGGTGCGCCCTTCCGCAAGCGCCTGCCCAGCGGAGAAGCGGTTTAATGTCTCCTTTGCGGCGGCGAATGCTGTTTGGCGCACCTCTGGCCGTGGCCGTGGCGGGGGGTGCAGGGTTTTACACCATTCTGCGCCGGATGCAGAGCGACCAATACGACCCGCACGCTTTGCCCTCGCCGCTCATCGGCAAGCGCCCACCGGCTTTTACTCTGCCGGGCGTGAATGGCGCGGCGGGGTTTTCCAATGCCGATTTGCTGGCACCGCCAAAGCCGATGCTGGTGAACTGGTTCGCCTCCTGGTGCGCGCCATGCCAGGAGGAAGCGCCAATGCTGCAATCCATTGCGGCTTCGGGTATCGCCATCTGGGGCATTGCGTATGAGGACCAGCCCACGGACCTTACTGCGTACTTGCAAAAATACGGCAACCCCTATGGGCGAATTGCCACGGATGTATCTGGGTTAACGGCGATAAACTGGGGCGTTTACGGCGTGCCCGAGACCTATTTTATCGATAAAACCGGCATTGTGCGGCTGCGCTATGCCGGGGCGCTGACGGATGAAGTGGTGCAAACCCGGCTGAAGCCGCTGTTCGAGCAATATTCATGAGGCTGCCGCGCATCTTTTTCGTGCTGGCGCTGCTGCCGAGCCTGGCCTTGGCGCAGGATATGGTAACGCGCGATGGCATAACCCTGACGCAAACGCAGGAAACCCGCGCCGAGGCCATTGGCGGCCAGCTCCGCTGCCTGGTCTGCCAGAATGAGAGCATTGAGGAATCCTCCGCCAAGCTTGCCAAGCAATTGCGGGTGATTATCCGCCAGCAGGTGGTGCAAGGCGTGCCTGATAAGCAGATTATGCGCTACATGGTGCAGCGTTACGGCATTTTTGTGCTGCTGAAACCACCGGTTTCGCCGCTCACCTGGCTGCTTTACGCTTCGCCCGCTCTGGCCCTTGCCGCCGGGTTTTTGGCCTTCTGGCTGGGGCGGCGAGCCCGCGCCAACGCCTTGGCACCTTTAAGCGCGGCCGAACAGGCCCGGCTGGATGAATTGCTGAAATGATGCTGATTGCGATGCTGGCGATGGCGCTGGCACTTTCCCTGCCCTTGCTGCTCGTGTTCCGGCGTGGGCAAAGCCTGCCGGAACGGCGGGAGGCGTCGCTTGCCCTGCACCGGGCACAACTTGCCGAGCTTGACCGAGATTTGGCCGATGGCCGCATTGGCGAGCAGGAACATGCGGGGGCAAAGCTGGAGGTTGAGCGCCGTATTCTGGCGGCTGATGCGCTGCCCGCCCAAGCCAGCGGCGGCAGCGCCAAGCTGTTGTTGCTGATGACGTTGATCGCGCTGCCCGTGGGTGGCTTCGCACTTTATCTGCCGGGTGCAACGCCCGTACCATCAGAGCCACATACGGTCTGGGCGGCCCAACAGGCGGTGCAGCAACAGCAGCTCGATCATATGATCGCCATGTTGCGGGCGCATCTGGCTGAAGCCGTTCCAGGCTCCGTTGATGCGAGCGAGGGCGAGGCGTATCTGGCCGAGGCGCTGAGCGAACAAGCCGGGACGATTACGCCCGAGGCGCTGGCGCTGTTCAAACAATCCTTTGCCAGCGCGCCGGTAAATTCAACCTGGCGGCAACTGGACCAGCAAAGATTAATGCAGGTGCAGGGGCAATAATGATCC
>JAGWIL010000146.1 GCA_028866335.1 Rhodospirillales bacterium | reverse complement strand
CCGTGATCTTTTTTAACTAATTTCTCATCAATGTAGTCTATTTCTATTCCGTCTAAGCAAGTGTTGTTTGAAAAAACTTGCATCAATAAATTCCAAAAATCGCCATCAATATGGGTTATTTTGTATTCTCCAGTCCGCCATCCCGTAGCAGAAAACTCGTTTTTGATAAATTTTTCGATAAAATCCGGAGCAAATTCTCGTTCTGTTTCAAAAGTGCTTTTACTTAATACGTGCTTTTTATAAGCTTCGTAGAGGTTGACGCCGACCATTTGAACATAGTCCCTAAGATTATCGATTTGGCCACTCGCATTTCTATTTAGTCACACAATATCGCGCCCACGCCTCCATAAGCGCCTTCCGCTTTTCCAGCAGGTTACCTCGCCGGTAAGCGGCCTCAACCTTGTTCCCGATGGCATGGGCCAGAGCCATTTCGGCGATGTCCCCGTCAAAATCCGTTTCCTCCGCCACCCAATCGCGGAAAGATGAACGGAAACCATGCGGTACGGCGGGAACCTCCATGTCGCGGCAAATCTTGGTCAGCGTCATATCGGACAGCGGCTTGCCGCCGCGTTGGCCGGGAAACACCAACTCACTCCGGGCCTCTCTGTAGCTTAGTGCCCGCCGGAACACGTCCATGGCGGCCGATGACAACGGGATGACATGCTCCTTGCCCGCTTTCATTCGCTCGGCGGGGATCGTCCACAGAGCGCTCTTCAGATCAACCTCGCCCCAGGTGGCTCCGCGAATCTCGCCGGACCTGGTTGCGGTGAGGATCAGCGCCTCAAGAGCCAACCGTCCCAGCGTATCCCGCTCTTTGAGCTTAGCCACGAACGCCGGAACTTCGGCATAGGGCAAGGCCGCGTGATGTGCTCTCTTCGCCTTGACCTTCGGCATCCACTTATTCATCGTAGCAATCGGCAGGGGGGTCGTTCGGTATCCCTTTCCTATCGCCCAGTCGATGACCGTGTTGATCCGCTGGCGCACCCGCCGGGCTGTCTCCGGCTTTTCGAGCCAAATAGAAATCACGGCATCCCGGACGTGGTGGCCGTCGATCACGGCAACCGAGAGGTCGCCCAATGTCGGGAAAGCGTATGTCTCAAGGGTGGATAACCACTGCGCCCGGTGCTTTTGGTTCCGCCAGCTCGCCTTGTGCTCAGCAAACACCAGCGCGACGGCTTCTTTGAAGGTGGGTATCCCGGCCTCTTTCCGCCGCTCGGCAACGGGGTCAAGTCCCACCTCAACCTGTGTCCGCACCTTCGTGGCGCGCTCGCGGGCCAAGGCCAGGGACACCTTCTTGGCGCTCCCCAGGCCAACGTCCCTGCGCTTGCCATCCTTCTGCACGCGGCAAACCCAGGACTTCCCGCCCCGAGGGCTAATAACAAGGTACAGGCCGTCGCCGTCCCCATAGCGGCCCGGCTCCTTTGCGGCCTTCACGGAAGTGGCTGAAAGCTTGCCCAATCTTATCCCACACTAATTACCACATGACGCGTGGGATACGATGCAACGGGATGAGTCGGGATGCAACAAAAAAACGCCAAAAATCAGCAGAAATCAGCCGATTCTCATACGTCATGCTATTGGAAAATTCAGGTGGGTGGCGGAGAGGGTGGGATTCGAACCCACGGTACGCTTGCACGTACAACAGTTTTCGAGACTGCCCCAATCGGCCACTCTGGCACCTCTCCGGGGGTCGCTGGTGCCGGGCTTATAGGCAAGGCGGCGCGCCCGGGCAACAGGCTTGCCAAACACAAACCCTGCCGCCCTCAGAATCAGCATTGACACGGCCTTTGGCCTCGCTATAACGCGCCACTCGCGTGGCAAGGTACCCCTGGCCGCGCTCAAGGTTATGTGTCGACACCAGATTGGATTATACCATGTTCGCAGTCATCCGCACCGGCGGCAAACAATACCGCGTCACACCAGACGCGGTGCTGAAGGTTGAGAAGCTGGAGGCAGAAGCCGGCAGCACGGTCACCTTCACAGATGTGCTCGCCGTTGGTGGCGAAGGCAGCCTCAAGCTCGGCGCCCCCGTGGTTGCTGGCGCTTCGGTTACCGCCACCGTTATCGCCCAGGACCGTCTGGATAAGGTCCTTATCTTCAAGAAGCGCCGCCGCCAGAACAGCCGCCGTAAAAACGGCCACCGCCAGCACGTCACCGTGCTGCGCATTTCCGGCATTAACGCGGCCTAAGGGAGTATCACACCATGGCACATAAAAAAGCAGGCGGTTCATCTCGCAACGGTCGCGATACCGAAGGCCGTCGCCTCGGCCTCAAGAAGGCTGGCGGTCAGGCTGTCATCGCTGGTAACATCCTCGTTCGTCAGCGCGGCACCAAGGTGAAGCCGGGCACGAATGTTGGCGTTGGCCGCGACCACACCCTCTTCGCCCTCGTGGATGGCAAAGTTGTGTTCACCCGCAAGGCTGATGACCGCGTGCATGTATCCGTGCAGCCGGTAGCCCTGGCCGCAGAGTAAGGTTAAGGGCCCGCGCCCACCCGTTTAAAGCCGGCGCGAGCCGGCTTTTTTATTGCGAGTTTTCCGATGAAGTTCCTCGACCAAGCGAAAATCTTCCTCAAATCCGGCGATGGCGGCGACGGCGTCATTGCCTTTCGGCGCGAGAAATATATCGAATACGGCGGGCCGGATGGTGGCGATGGCGGCAAAGGCGGAGATATCGTGTTCGAATCCGTCGAAAACCTGAATACCCTTATCGATTTCCGCTACACCCAGCACTTCAAAGCCCGCAAGGGCAATAACGGTGCCGGGTCAGACCGCACAGGCGCGGGCGCAGCGGAGCTGGTAATTAAAGTGCCCATCGGCACGCAGATCATCGATGACGACCGCGAAACCCTGCTGGCGGATCTTGATAAGCCCGGTATGCGCATCGTGTTTCTAAAAGGTGGCGATGGCGGGTTCGGCAATGCACGCTTCAAAACCTCCACCAATCGCGCACCGCGCAGGGCGGATAAAGGCTGGCCGGGCGAGGAACGCTGGGTCTGGCTGCGCCTGAAGCTCATCGCGGATGCTGGGCTTGTCGGCCTGCCCAATGCGGGCAAGTCCACCTTCTTAAAGGCCGTCTCGGGTGCAAACCCCAAAATCGCGGATTATCCCTTCACCACCCTGCACCCGCAGCTCGGCGTGGTGCGGCTAAATATGTCGGAAGAATTTGTTCTGGCGGATATCCCCGGCCTCATCGAAGGCGCGCATGAAGGCACTGGCTTGGGGGACCGCTTCCTCGGCCATGTGGAACGTTGCGCGGTATTGTTGCATCTTATCGATGGTGCCGCTGGCAGCGTGGTGGATGCTTGGCGCACCATCCGCACGGAGCTGGAAGCCTATGAAGGCGGCCTGGCTGAAAAGCCCGAGATCATTGTGCTGAACAAGACCGACGCCATGACACCGCGCGAGCTTTCCTCCCGCAAAGCCGCCCTCGCTAAAGCCTCCGGTGCCAAAATCATGACCATCTCCGCCGTAACGGGTGAGGGCATGAAAGAGGTTCTGCGAACCTTGCAGGACATCATTAACAAGGCAAAGGTGGAGCGCGCGGGCGCGTGATTCCCTCCCTTAAAACCGCCAAGCGCATTGTCATCAAAATCGGTAGCGCGCTCATCGTGGACCCTGAATCGGCCGCCCCCCGTGAGGCATGGCTGTGCGGCGTGGTGCAGGATATCGCAGAGCTGATGGCCCATGGGGCGGAGATCATCGTCGTCTCTTCCGGTGCCATCGCGCTGGCCCGCCGCCAACTTGGCCTAGGTGGTGCCAAATTGCGGTTGGACGAAAAACAGGCCGCCGCCGCCGTGGGGCAAATCCGCCTCGCGCAAGCCTGGTCACAAACCTTGCGGGAGAAAGACCTAACCGCCGCCCAACTCCTCATCACGTTGGACGATACCGAGGATCGCCGCCGTTATCTCAACGCCCGCGCCACCCTCTCCACCCTTCTCTCCCTCGGCTGCGTGCCCGTCATCAACGAGAATGATTCCGTCGCCACCGCCGAAATCCGCTATGGCGACAACGACCGCCTGGCCGCCCGGGTGGCGGAAATGATGCAGGCTGACGCCCTGTTGCTGCTCTCGGATATTGACGGCCTCTACACCGCTGACCCCCGCAAAAACCCGGACGCCGCGCATATCCCGGTTATCGACGCCCTCACACCAGAAATCATGGCCATGGGCGGTGAGCCGCCGCCGGGCTATTCCTCTGGGGGTATGCGCACCAAGCTGGTGGCCGCGCAAATCGCCACCCAGGCGGGCTGCGCCATGGCCATCGCCATTGGCAACCGGGAAAACCCAATCGCCGCCGTGGCGGCAGGCAGCCGCTGCTCCTGGTTCCTGCCCGCACCGGAAGGCCGCTCCGCCCGCAAAAACTGGATTGCAGGGCACCTCGCCCCCGCAGGCTCCCTCACAATCGATGCTGGTGCCGCTCGCGCCTTGGCCAAAGGTTCATCCCTGCTCCCCGCCGGCATCCGCGCCGTGAATGGCGTGTTTGAGCGCGGTGACCCCGTGGATATTCTTACCCTGGAAGGTGCGCGCATCGCCCGTGGCCTCACCGCCTACTCCAGCACGGATTCCGCCACCATCGCGGGCCACCGCTCGGAGGATTTTGAAAAATTGCTTGGCTTCCGTGGGCGCGATGAGGTCATCCACCGCGACGATCTGGTGCTTTTCTAACCAGCCCGACCGCAAATAAAAAAACCCGCCAGCCAATGGCCAGCGGGTCAAGTCAACAGGGAGGCTTCACGTCTGGGAGACGTAGGGACCGAAGTCCCTGCTTGGCTCTCACCAAGCATGTTGTATATAAGCCACTATAGAAATTTTTT
>JAGWIL010000145.1 GCA_028866335.1 Rhodospirillales bacterium | reverse complement strand
GGGTCCCACCACCTGGCCGCCAGCGCGTCGAACCGCGCAATTTCTTCCCCTATGACCGACCCTTGGCTCATTGCTCAAACCTTGCTCCACCGCTATGTGACGCCCCTGCCCGTTTTCGACAAGGCTTTTGGGATTCAGGTTTAATACATGGCGCGTATCGTGATGAAATTTGGCGGCACCTCCGTCGCCGATCTGGACCGGATCAGGAATGTAGCCCGGCGGGTCAAGGCTGAAGCCGATAAAGGGAACGAAGTTGCCGTCGTCGTCTCCGCAATGTCTGGCGTTACCAACCAGTTGGTTGGCTATTGCCAGTCCCTCTCGCCGTTATTCGACGCGCGGGAATATGACGCCGTTGTCTCCACTGGGGAGAACGTCACCGCTGGTTTGGTGGCAATCGCACTTCAGGAATTGGGGCAGGAAGCCCGCTCCTGGCAGGGCTGGCAAGTGGCGGTGGAGACCGATGGCGAGCACGGCAAGGCCCGTATCGAGAGTATCGACGGCGACGAGCTGATTGAACGCATGAAACAAGGCCAGGTGCCGGTAATGGCAGGTTTCCAGGGCATAGGCCCGGATAACCGCGTTACTACTTTGGGGCGCGGCGGGTCGGATACCTCGGCTGTGGCGCTGGCTGCAGCACTTAAAGCCGACCAGTGCGACATTTATACCGACGTGGATGGGGTTTACACCACCGATCCGCGGATTGTTCCCAATGCGAGGAAACTGAGTAAGATTACCTATGAGGAGATGCTTGAACTCGCCTCCGTGGGCGCGAAAGTATTACAAACCCGCTCGGTGGAACTGGCGATGAAAGAGCGCGTGCGCGTGCAAGTGCTCTCCAGCTTCGCGGATATGCCGGGCACTCTGGTTGTTGATGAGGAAGAGGTTGTGGAAAAGGAAATTGTCGCCGGCATCGCTTATTCGCGGGACGAAGCCAAGGTCACCGTACGCCGCGTGCCAGACCGGCCAGGCATCGCCGCCGCCGTGTTCGTGCCGCTGTCGGACGCGAATATCAATGTGGACATGATCGTGCAGAATGTCTCGGCTGACGGCATGACGGACATGACCTTCACGGTTGGCAAAACAGACATGGCACGCGCCCTGCAAACGTTGGAAAAGGCCAAGGCGGATATCGGCTTTTCTGAGATTATCTCCGATCCGAACGTGGCAAAGCTTTCGGTCGTCGGTGTGGGTATGCGCTCCCATGCAGGCGTCGCGAGCACGATGTTCAAAACGCTGGCAGATCGCGGCATCAATATCCAGGCTATCACCACCTCGGAGATCAAGGTCTCCGTGCTGGTTGGTGGCGAATATACCGAGCTTGCGGTGCGGGCCCTGCATACGGCCTATGGCCTCGATGCCTGACGCGATGGACCAGACAACCGCCGCGGCCGAACGGTTTGATGCCCTGCAAAAACGTGGGGTAGATTTTTTAGGTACGCGCTACGCCATTCTCGGCGGCGCGATGAGCTGGGTGTCTGAGCGGCATCTCGTCTCGGCCATCTCCAATGCTGGCGGGTTTGGCGTCATCGCCTGCGGTGCGATGCCGCCGGCTTTGCTGGAAAAAGAGATCGAGGCCACCAAGGCGCTAACCGACAAGCCCTTCGGTGTGAACTTAATCACCATGCACCCGCAACTGGACGAGCTGGTGCAGGTTTGCGTACGCCAGAAGGTTGGCCACGTGGTGTTCGCGGGCGGCATTCCCTCCGCCACTCATATTAAGGCCGCCAAGGATGGCGGAGCCAAGATTATCGCGTTTGCGCCTGCGCTTGTATTAGCTAAGCGATTGATTAAATCCGGTGCTGATGCGCTGGTGATTGAAGGGTCGGAAGCGGGCGGGCATATCGGCCCGGTTTCGCTCACCGTGCTGGCGCAGGAAATCCTGCCTGTCATTACGGAAGTACCGGTATTCGTGGCGGGCGGCCTCGGCCGGGGAGAGGCGATTCTGGCTTACCTCGAAATGGGTGCTGCTGGCGTGCAGCTTGGCACATTGTTCGCCGCTGCGGCGGAAAGCATCGCGCACGATAATTTCAAGAAAGCCTTTATCCGCGCCGCCGCCCGTGACGCGCTGCCTTCCGTGCAGATTGATGAACGCTTCCCGGTTATTCCCGTGCGCGGGCTGGTGAACGAGGGCACCAAGCGCTTCATGCGCCACCAGAGCGAGGTGCTGGCACGCTTTACCTCTGGCGAGTTGGACAAAACCGCCGCTCAGTTGGAGATCGAACATTTCTGGGCTGGCGCGTTGCGCCGCGCGGTTATCGACGGCGATATCGAGAACGGCTCCGTTATGGCGGGCCAGTCGGTGGGCATGGTTACTTCGGTGCAGCCGGTAGCGGAGGTCATTGCGGCATTGCGGGCGCAAGCTATCGCCGCCATGGTGGCGCGTGGCACAAGAGCCTAACGCCCCCGCCACGCCGCCACGCCGGCGCAAAAAGCCGAAATTCGGCGATACGCGGCATTTATTCGCCGCACTCCGGGAGCATTTGGCCGCCGGTACAGCCTCCCTGCCCGATTTTGCAAAGCTGGTGGCGGAAGGCCTCGTCGCGGATGCCTCGGTTATCTACGTTACCCGCCACGGCGAGCTTCTGGAGCTCGCCGCTACGCACGGCCTGAACGTCTCCGCTGTTGGCCGCACCAGGCTGCGGGTCGGCGAGGGAATTATCGGCCTCGCCGCGGCTTCCGGCGATGTGCTGAACCTGCCAGACGCGCAGAACCACCCCCGTTTCGTCTTTCGTGCTGAAACCGGCGAGCAGGACATGGCCTCCATGCTGGCGGTGCCCGTGAAGCGTGCAGGGCGCACGCTGGGCGTAATCGCGGTGATGTCTCGGCAAGTGCGCATTTATGCGCCGGTCGAGGTAGAGTCATTGGCGACGGTGGCGATGCTGCTGGCCGAAATTCTGGCCCGCGCCGGGGCGACGGATGTTGGGGATGAAGGCTTCTCCGAAACTCTGCCGCGCCGCTATGGCGGGCATGTAATCTCTGCTGGCATCGTCCGCGGCAGGGTGCTGGCTTATGGCGCCGCCGCCCCCATCGCCAAGCTGCTGACCGAAGACACCGAAGCCGAATTAACGCGGCTGGATACTGCCGTGGAGGCTGCTAATAAGACCCTGGATGGGTTGATTACCGCCAACATGCCTGGGGGCAATGCCTCGCGGGATGTACTGGAAGCCTACCGAATGGTGGCGCAAAGCTCCGGCTGGCTGGCCCAGGTACGCGCCGCCATCGCGGACGGCCTCACCGCCGAAACCGCCGTCGACAAAATCGCCCGCCAACTACGTGAGCGGATGCGCCGCGTTGCCGACCCTTACTTGCGCGAACGCCTGGCCGATATTGAAGATATGGTCGGGCGGCTGATGGTCGCACTTGGCGGCATGGCACCCAAGCCGGAGCGCGCCGATGGCATGATCCTGATCGTGCGCCGCTTGGGCCCGGCCGATTTGCTGGACTGGCATACGCGCGGGGTTGCAGGATTCGCCATTGAGGAAGCCAGCGCCTCGGGCCATGCCGCGATTCTGGCCCGCGCCCTTTCCATTCCTGCCTTGCAGGTGGAACGCGGTGCCGTGGAGGCTGCGGTAGATGGCGAACTGGTATTACTGGATGCGGAAGAAGGCACATTGGTGCTGCGGCCTGAGCCGGAGGTGCTCCAGGTTTACGAACGCGCTTTGGCCGCCCGCGATGAACGCGCAGTTGCTCTTACAGGTTATCGTGACGTGCCCGCCATCACCAAGGATGGCACCGAGCTGAAGCTTATGATGAATATCGGCCTGGCATTGGAGCTGGACCAACTGGACCGCACCGGTGCTGATGGAATTGGGCTGTATCGCACTGAAATTGCTGCTCTTGCGGCTGGCGGCATACCGGATGTGGCGGGCCAGGCGGCGGAATATGGCCGTGTGCTGGACCGCGCCAAGGGCCGCCCGGTGGCGTTCCGCACGCTTGACCTGGGTGCTGACAAGCTGCTGCCGGGCGAAACCGCGCAAACAGAAGAAAACCCCGCGATGGGCTGGCGGAGCCTGCGGATCGGGCTGGACCGCCCAGCAATTTTGCGGCGGCAGTTGCGCGCGCTGCTATTAGGCGCGCAGGGTCGGCCGTTGCAGGTGATGTTCCCCATGGTCGCCACGGTGGAGGAATTCCGCGCCGCGCGGGATTTGCTGGAGGCAGAAGCCGGGCGCATCCGCCCTGCCCCCGAACGGCTGGAGGCCGGCACCATGCTGGAAGTGCCCTCTCTGCTATTCCAGCTTCCCGGGCTGCTGGCGGAGGCAGATTTTATTTCCGTGGGCACCAACGATTTGATGCAGTTTCTTTTTGCGGCGGACCGGGGCACGCCGGAACTGGCGGATAGGTACGACACGCTCTCCGCCCCCGTGCTGGAAATGCTGGAAAAACTGGTTACCTATTGCCAGGAGGCTGGCGTGCCGCTTTCAGTTTGTGGTGAGGCCGCTGGCCGACCGCTGGACGCGCTGGCCTTCGCGGCGCTGGGAATTACCACGCTTTCAATGTCTGGTAATTCCATTCTGCCCGTTAAAGCGGTTCTTGTGGAAGCAGACCTTAATGCCCTGCGCCCGGTGCTGCGGGAATTGCGGCGCGCCGGGGCGGCTGGGGGCAGCATACGTGAGCCCCTGGCGGTTTGGGCGCGCGAACATAACCTCGCAGTTTGAGGGATGCGCGGTTCCGGGGTAAAAGAACCAGGAATGCCAGATGACCTTAACGGAAATGAGATTGTGGATACGGAGATAATGTCTTCTGCTGAGCGCGTTGGCACGGGCTTGCGGGAGGTGCGTGAGCGCCTGGGCTGGCGGTTACCCGAGGTGGCTGAGG
>JAGWIL010000144.1 GCA_028866335.1 Rhodospirillales bacterium | reverse complement strand
AAGAAGGAGACGAGATAAAATGCGAGATTTTGGATCATGTTTCGCTGCCTTTACCGGTACGGCGCGTCCAGCTCGAGCCGTCTTGCCAGCTCCGGCTCCCAACGGTCGCCATTGTCCAGCAGCTTCTGCTTATCATAGAGGAGTTCCTCACGCGTTTCGGTCGCGTACTCAAAATTTGGTCCCTCGACGATGGCATCCACCGGGCAGGCTTCCTCGCACAAGCCGCAATAGATGCATTTCACCATATCGATATCGTAACGCGTGGTGCGGCGTGAGCCATCTTCGCGCGGCTCAGCCTCGATGGTGATGGCCTGGGCTGGGCATACCGCCTCGCATAATTTGCAGGCGATGCAACGTTCCTCGCCATTGGGGTAACGGCGCAGCGCGTGCTCCCCCCGGAAACGGGCGGAGATGGGGTTCTTCTCGAACGGGTAGTTGATGGTCGCCTTGGGCCGGAAAAAATAGCGCAAGGTGATGCCAAGGCCGCAGAGAATTTCCCACAGCACGAGGCTCCATGTCCAACGGAGGACCTTGTTCATACTACTGCTTCCTTACGCATTAGGCAGCCAACCGGCATATTCCATTACCCCTGCCACCGCGACGAGATAGACGAGCGAGATGGGCAAAAACACTTTCCAACCCAGTGCCATCAGTTGGTCGTACCGGTAGCGCGGCAGCGTGGCACGCACCCATACGAACACGAACAAGCAAATGAGCACCTTGAGTAGGAACCACAGCACACCGCCGGGCAGAAACGGCAGCGGTGAGAGCCAGCCACCGAGGAACAGCACCGTGGTCATGCCGCTGATCATGATCATGTTCGCGTATTCGCCAAGGAAGAACAGCGCGAAGGACATGGCGCTGTATTCCACGAAGAATCCGGCGACAATTTCAGACTCGCCTTCCGCCAAATCGAACGGCGCGCGGTTGGTTTCAGCCAGGCCGGAGATGAAGAAGATAACGAACAGCGGAAACAGCGGCACCGCGAACCACAAATGCTTCTGCGCCAGCACAATGGCGTTGAGGTTCAGGCTGCCCGCGAGGATCAACACCGTGACAATCACGAAGCCCATGGAGACTTCGTAAGAGACCATCTGTGCGGCGGAACGCAACGCGCCAAGAAAAGCGTATTTGGAGTTGGATGCCCAGCCCGCGACGATCACCCCGTAAACGCCAAGCGAGGAAACCGCGAAGAGGTAGAGAATGCCAACATTGATGTTGGCGATGCCCCAGCCATTATTCACCGGAATTACCGCCCAGGCGATGATGGCGAGGCCGAAGGTTATCATCGGCGCCAGTACGAACAATATCTTGTCCGCCCCGGTGGGGATGATGGTCTCCTTGGTGAGCATCTTCAGCGCGTCGGCGAAAGGCTGCCAAAGCCCGAACGGACCCACCACATTCGGCCCCTTACGGAGCTGAATGGCACCCATCACCTTGCGCTCGAACCAGGTGAGGTAGGCCACGCCGATCAGCAGCGGCACCACCAGCGCCAGGGTTTTTAGAACCGTGAGGATCAATATCCCGAAATTTGTATCCCAAAACGGCATCATTCCGCGGCCTCCGCTAGGGCTGGGTTATGGGCGGCAACGCAGGCGGCCATTGTGGGGCTGGAGCGGCTGATCACGTCCGTCTGGTAGTAATTCGGCAGTAGCGGTTTAAACGCCGCGCCGCTAAGCACACCGGCGGCCGGTGCGGTTGTGTCTGTTCCGGCAAAGCGGCGGAACTCGTCAGCGAAAACCGGATATTCCGCGTTCAAATGCGCGCGCAATTGCGCCAGATCGTCATAAGGCAGCGCATGGCCGAGATAAGCCGAAATGGCGCGTAATATCCGCCAATCCTCACGCGCATCGCCGGGTGGTTTTACCGCAATATAGCCTTGCTGCACGCGGCCTTCGGTATTCACGTAAATGCCGTCTTTTTCCGTGTAGGCGGCGCCGGGTAGAATCACATCCGCCCGCGCCGCACCGGCATCGCCATGGTGGCCCTGATAAATCACAAACGTATTGGCTGGAATCTCGCGCACGGCCTCGGCATCAGCGCCCAGCAGCCAAAGTACATCAGCGCCGCCGGAGAGCAGCGCCTTTGCGTCTATCGCACCTTCACCCGGCAAGAAGCCGAGATCCAGCGCGCCAACGCGGGAGGCCGCATGGTGCAGCACGTTAAAGCCATGCCATTCGGGCGTGAGCATGTTGAACTGCGCGGCGAGCTTCCAGGAAGCCGCGTGAACGGCGGCACCCTCTGGCCCCGCCAACGCGCCCACACCCAGAATCACCATCGGCCTGACGGCATTCTTCAACACATCAGCGAAAGAATGCGAACCATCCAGCAACGCCTGGAGCGCCTCCGCGCCCTCGCCCAGATGGTCGAACTTATAGGTCAGGTCAGCCGCGTTGCCGACGACCCCGACATTGAAACCACCGGCCAGCCAGCGCTTGCGAATTCGCGCATTCAGCACCGGCGCTTCGTGGCGCGGGTTGCTGCCGATGATCAGCAGCGCGTCAGCTTCCTCAATTCCGGCGATGGTGGAATTGAAAAGGTAAAACGCCCGCTTGGAGGCATCGAAATTTGAACCGTCTATCCGGCAGTCGATATTCTTGCTGCCCATGGCTGCGAAGAACTCCTTCAACGCTAGCATGGATTCGACATCCACGAGGTCTCCGGCCAGCGCGCCCATCTTCGCAGGGGCGGTGGCTTTCACCTTGGCTGCAATGGCAGCGAAAGCTTCTTCCCAGCTTGCAGCACGCAATTTGCCGTTTTCGCGGATCCAGGGGCGGTCCAGCCGGCGGCGCTTCAGGCCATCCACCGAGAAGCGGGATTTATCGCCCAGCCATTCCTCGTTCACATTATCATTGATGCGCGGCAGAATACGCAGCACTTCGGCTCCGCGTGCATCGATGCGGATATTCGCACCCAGCGCATCCAGCACGTCGATGCTGTCTGTCTTGCGCAGCTCCCACGGGCGGGCCGTGAAGGCATAAGGCTTGGAGGTGAGCGCACCAACCGGGCAAAGATCGATGATATTGCCGGAGAGTTCGGAGGTTAGCGCCTTCTGCACATAGGTGCCAACCTTGGTTTCCTCACCGCGCTGGGTGGCACCCAGCTCGGCCACACCCGCCACTTCCGTGGTGAAGCGGATGCAGCGCGTGCAATGGATGCAGCGTGTCATCGTGGTACGCACCAGCGGGCCCCAATCGGGCTGCGCCACGCTGCGCTTGTCTTCCTCATAACGCGAGGTGTCGCGGCCATAGGCCACGGCTTCATCCTGCAAATCGCATTCACCGCCCTGGTCGCAGATCGGGCAATCCAGCGGGTGGTTGATGAGCAGAAATTCCATAACGCCACGGCGGCCTTTGCGGACCATTTCGCTATCCGTATGCACCACCATGCCATCCGCCACAGGCTGGCCACAGGAGGCGACGGGTTTCGGCGGCATCTTCTCAATTTCCACAAGGCACATGCGGCAATTTCCCGCAATGGAAAGCCGTTCATGGTAGCAGAAGCGAGGAATTTCGACGCCTGCGGCTTCGCAGGCCTGGATCACGGTCGAGCCGTTCGGAACCTCGACCTCGATGCCATCAATGGTGAGCTTTGCCATGGCTTACTCCGCCGCCCGCGCTTGCACTGGCGCGTGATAATCAATTGCCCGCGCTTCCACCTCCGGGCGGAAGGCGCGCATCATGCCCTGAATCGGCCAGGAAGCAGCTTCGCCGAAGGCACAGATTGTATGGCCCGCCACCTGGGTCGTCACCTGCTCCAGCAGTTGAATATCCGCAAGGCTCGCCCTGTTCTGCACAATCCGGTCCATCTGGCGCATCATCCAGCCTGTGCCTTCACGGCACGGCGTGCACTGGCCGCAGCTTTCATGCTTGAAGAATTTCGACAAACGCCAGATCGCCTTCACCACATCCACGGATTTATCCATGACGATGATGGCACCCGAGCCCATCATGCTTTTCGATGCAGCCAGGCTGTCGAAATCCATAATCTGAGTGTCGCACATCGCCTTGTTCAACACCGGGGATGACGCACCGCCGGGAATAATCGCCTGGAGATTATCCCAGCCGCCGCGCACGCCGCCTGCATGTTTCTCGATCAGCTCACGTAGCGGAATGCCGAGTTCTTCCTCGACATTGCAGGGGTTGTTCACGTGACCGGAGATGCAGAAAATCTTCGTGCCCGCGTTTTTCGGGCGGCCAAGCCCCGCGAACCAGCCAGCACCACGGCGCATAATGGTCGGCACGCCCGCGATGGTCTCCACGTTGTTCACCGTGGTCGGGCAGCCATAAAGCCCCATCGCCGCCGGGAAGGGCGGCTTCATCCGCGGCATTCCCTTTTTGCCTTCAAGGCTTTCCAGCATCGCGGATTCTTCACCGCAAATATAAGCGCCCGCGCCACGTTGCAGCACGAGGTCAAAATCCCAACCCGAGCCTGCCGCATTCTTGCCCAACAGGCCCGCTTCATAGGCTTCGTCGATCGCCGCCTGGAGAACACATGCCTCGTTATAATATTCGCCGCGAATATAGATGAACGCCTTGTTCGCCCCCATCGCGAAGCTCGCGATCAACGCGCCCTCGATGAGCTTGTGCGGCTCATTGCGCATGATATCACGATCCTTGCAGGTGCCAGGCTCAGATTCATCGGCGTTGATAACAAGGTATGAAGGCCGGCCATCGCTCTGCTTGGGCATGAAGGACCATTTCATGCCGGTGGGGAACCCTGCCCCCCCGCGCCCGCGCATACCCGAGGCTTTCATTTCCTCAATCAGGGGATCGCGCCCGCGCGCGATGATCTCCGCCGTGCCGTCCCAATCACCGCG
>JAGWIL010000143.1 GCA_028866335.1 Rhodospirillales bacterium | reverse complement strand
AACGACCTTCTGCCCGCGAACCTCATCGATGCCCCAGGCCGGCTCTGGCTGATTGATTGGGATTATGGTGGGTTCAATACGCCGTTATTCGACCTCGCAAGTGTTGCCTCGAACTGCATCTTTTCAGATGAACTTTCAGTACAACTGCTTGAAGCCTATTACGAGAGCTCTGTAACTGCTGAGCTGTGGCACCGATTCCAGGCGATGATTTGCGCCTCGCTTTTACGGGAAACGCTGTGGAGCATGGTTTCTGAAATCTCATCCAAGATTGATTTCGATTACCTGGCCTATACCGCCGAATACCGTGCACGCTTCGATGCCGCTTATGCCAATTTCATGATGCTATGAGGACATGATGAGCGACCTGCCAAAATCGTCGAAAATTATCGTGATCGGTGGCGGCATTGTGGGTTGTTCCACCGCTTATCATCT
This sequence comes from Rhodospirillales bacterium, assembly GCA_028866335.1. The sequence goes on along the minus strand of JAGWIL010000143.1, from coordinate 4,405 downwards.
GGCCAAGCTCGGCGTTGAGGTCACGCTGCTCGAACGCAAAAAACTGACCTCCGGCACCACTTTTCATGCGGCGGGTCTGGTGGGGCAATTACGCACAAGTGCAAACATCACGCAGCTTCTGGGCGAATCCGTAAAGCTCTACCGGCGGCTTGAAACCGAGACCGGGCTTGGCACGGGTTGGAAGATGAACGGTGGGTTACGCCTTGCCTGCAATCAAGAGCGCTGGACAGAGGTGAAACGCCAGGCCACCACAGCGCGCTCCTTCGGACTGGAGATGCATCTGCTCACCCCAGCCGAAGCGCAAAAACTCTGGCCGCTGATGACGGTGGATGATCTGGTGGGGGCAGCGTTTCTGCCAACTGATGGGCAGGCCAACCCCTCCGATATCACCCAGGCGCTGGCCAAGGGCGCGCGCATGGGTGGGGCGCGGATATTCGAGGATACCAAGGTTTTATCGGTTGATATCGAGGCCGGAATCATTCGTGGAGTAGCCACCGATAAGGGCTATATTGCCTGCGAAAAACTGGTGCTGTGCGGGGGGCAATGGTCGCGGGATTTCGCCAAAACCGTGGGGGTGAATATACCGCTCGTATCGGTTGAGCATCAATATATGATCACTGAACGCATCGGGGGTGTTAGCGCTGATTTGCCAACCCTGCGCGACCCAGACCGGCTGACCTATTACAAGGAGGAGGTGGGTGGCTTGGTAATGGGCGGCTATGAGCCAAACCCAATTCCCTGGGCACTGGATGGCATTCCGAAGGGTTTCCATTACAGCCTGCTCAATTCAAATTTTGAGCATTTCGAGCAGATCATGGAACTCGCCCTCGGGCGCGTACCGGCATTGCAAACGGCCGGTATCAAAACCCTGTTGAACGGCCCAGAGAGTTTCACGCCGGATGGCAATTTTATCCTGGGTGAAGCGCCTGAGTTAAAAAATTTCTTTGTCGGTGCGGGCTTCAACGCTTTTGGCATCGCCGCTGGGGGTGGGGCTGGCATGGCACTGGCGGAATGGGTGGCAAAGGGTGAAGCGCCCTATGATTTGTGGCCCGTGGATATCCGCCGCTTTGGCCGCCCGCATTTTGACACTGACTGGGTGCGCACGCGCACGCTGGAAGCCTATGGCAAGCATTACACCATGGCCTGGCCGTCGGAGGAGCATGAGTCTGGACGGCCCTGCCGGAAATCCCCGCTCTACGAGGCACTCAAGGCCAATGGCGCGTGTTTCGGTGAAAAGCTGGGCTGGGAGAGGCCAAACTGGTTTGCCGACCCGGCGACGGGTGAGACGCCGCGCGATATTTATACCTTTGGCATTCCAAACTGGCATGAAGCGGTGGGGCGCGAACACAAGGCAGCACGTGAAGCCGCTGCATTGTTCGACCAGACCTCGTTTGCGAAGTTCGTGCTGAAAGGCCCGGATGCTGAAGCAGCGCTGGGCTGGATCGCCGCCAATGATGTCGCCAAGCCGGTGGGCTCGTTAATCTATACGCAGATGTTGAACGACCGTGGCGGCATAGAATGCGACCTCACCTGCGTACGCATCGCGCCGGATGAGTATTACATCGTTACCGGCACCGGTTTCGCGACGCATGATTTCAACTGGATTTCCCGCAACATCCCGCAGGGGATGAACGCGCAGTTGGTTGATGTAACCTCCGCCTATTCAGTGCTGGCATTAATGGGCCCGCTTGCGCGCGATATTCTAAAAGCGGTCACGCGCGATGACCTCTCGAATGCTGGGTTTCCCTTCGGCGCAGCCAAAACAATCGGCATCGCGGGTTGCCCGGTGCGGGCGCTGCGCGTGACCTATGTGGGCGAGCTGGGATGGGAACTGCATCTGCCGGTGGAATACGCAACCGGCGTTTATGCGGCGTTGAAGGCGGCGGGTGCCGCCTTCAACCTGAAGGATGCAGGTTATAGGGCGATCGAAACGCTGCGGCTGGAGAAAGGCTATCGCGCCTGGGCGGCGGATATCTCACCGGATCATACCCCGTTGGAGGCGGGCCTAGGCTGGGCCTGCAAACTGCGCAAAAATACTCCTTTCCGCGGGCGCGCGGCGCTGGAAGCGCAGAAACAAACGGGTGTTAGGCGGATATTTGCGGCCTTCACCACCGACGACCCTGATACCGTCTTGCCTACCCGCTCGACGATATATCGTAATGGCGAGCGTGTGGGTTACCTCTCAAGCGCCGGGTTCGGTTACACAATCGGCAAATGGATCGGCTATGGCTATGTCCGCTCGGCCAATGCGATCGACATGGATTTTGTGCTAAATGGCACCTATGAGCTGGAGGTGGCAACACATCGCCTGCCCTGCCGGGTAAGCCTTGAGCCGCTCTACGACCCCAAGGGCGAACGGATAAAATGCTAGGGTGTTCAGGTGCGGATGAGATGTTCGATGTCGCGGTGATCGGCGGCGGCGTTGTCGGCTGCGCGGTGATGCGCCGCTTCGCCCTCGCGGGAGCCAAGGCGGTGCTGATCGAAGCCGCACCGGATATTCTGGCCGGCGCCTCGAAGGCCAATAGCGCGATTTTACATACGGGGTTCGACGCGCCGCCTGGCAGCCTGGAGTGTCAGCTCGTGCAGGCGGGCTACCGGGAATATCTTGAGATTCATGCCGCGTATAACCTGCCGCTACTGAAAACTGGCGCGCTGGTCTGCGCGTGGAATGAGGATGAAGCCGCGCGGCTCGAGACCATCGTGGCGCAGGCGCGGCTTAACAACGTAACTGATATCCGCCGCATCAGGGCGGGGGCAGCGCGGGCACTGGTGCCCGGCCTTTCCCCCCGGCTAGCGGATGCGGTTGAGGTCGCTGGTGAATATGTCATCGACCCATGGTCGGCACCACTTGCCTATCTCACCCAGGCGGTGGCGCTGGGGGCAAAGCTGCTGTTCAACGCGGAATTTCTGGCCGGGCAATTTGATGGCGTATGGCATTTGCAGACAAAAGCGGGTGCTGTGAGGGCGGCTGCGGTGGTAAACACAGCCGGGCTCTATGGTGATGTGGTGGATACTCGGCTTGGCTTCACGCCCGAATTTACCATCAAGCCACGCAAGGGGCAGTTTGTGGTGTTCGACAAAGCGGCTTCCCGGCATGTGCCGCGTATCATCCTGCCGGTGCCGAGCGAGACCACCAAGGGGATCGTGCTGTGCCCTACAGCCTTTGGGAATGTGCTGGTCGGCCCAACCGCGGAGGAGCAGGAGGACCGTACCCGCGCCACTGTTGAGGCAGAGACTTTAGCCGCCCTCATCCGCCGCGCCGCTGAGATTATGCCAGCCCTGGAGGAGATGCCGGTAACGGCTGTGTATGCCGGGCTGCGTCCCGCCACAGAAACCAAGGCTTATCGGGTGGCATACCGGCCGGAACAGCGTGCCATCACGCTGGGCGGGGTGCGCTCAACTGGGCTCACGGCTGCCCTGGGGTTAGCCGGTCATGCGCTCAGCCTGCACGCGCAATTCGGCGCCGCATTGCCCGCAGCACCCCTGCTCGCCCCCCCCGTCTGCATGCCGAACCTCGCGGAAAGCCGCCCGCGCGACTGGCAACAGCAGGGCTGTGGCGAGATCGTCTGCCATTGCGAGATGGTTACGCGCCGCGAGATCGAGGCAGCGCTTACAAGCGCAGTGCCACCGGGGGATTTCGGCGGGCTCAAGCGCCGCACCCGCGCCGGGCTTGGGCGCTGCCAGGGGTTTTATTGCAACGCCAGGCTGGCGGCGATGACGCAAGGGCGGTTGAGCACACCTCTTGCGGTTCCTGCGGAGGGTGGCTGATGCGCGGCGCGGCGGATGTGATTGTGGTTGGCGGCGGCCCTGCCGGGGTGGCGGCGGCGGTTGAACTTCGGCGCAATGGCGTTGAACGCGTGATGCTGCTTGAACGTGAAGCAAGCCTGGGCGGCGCGACGCGTCATTGCGGCCATTCGCCCTTTGGTATGCGCGAATTCGGGCGGGTTTATTCCGGCCCGGCCTATGCGCGGCGGCTGGCCGCAGAGGCCGAGCGCCACGGCGTGACAATCCGCGCGGGGCATTCGGTGGTAACTCTGCATGAGGATGCCCGCCTGACGGTGGCGTGCAACGGGGTGGTATCTGAGCTTGAGGCCAAACGGATCATCATGGCGACGGGTGCGCGCGAATCCTCTCGGGCCGCGCGGTTGCTGCCGGGGGACCGGCCGGTGGGCGTGCTCTCAACCGGCGCGCTGCAAGCCTATGTGGCGCTGCACGGCATAATGCCGTTCCGGCGTCCGGTTATTCTCGGCTCTGAGCTCGTAACATTCTCTGCTGTCCTCACCTGCTTGCGCCATGGGGCGCGGCCGGTGGCGGTGGTGGAAACGCTGCCTTACGCGCTGGCGCGGGCACCGGCCTCGTGGTTTCCGGGCATGGTCCGCGTGCCATTTTTTCGTGGCGCGGAATT
>JAGWIL010000142.1 GCA_028866335.1 Rhodospirillales bacterium | reverse complement strand
CAACTCTTCCGGGCAAACGGTCTATCCTTCGGGGCTGGAAGTTGGCACCGGCGTCAGGGTTGCCTCCATAAAGGATACGTTAACCCAGGGCACGCTCACCAGCACGGGCAACCCGCTTGATATGGCTATTAACGGTTCCGGGTATTTCCAGGTGTTGATGCCAAATGGCCAAACCACCTACACGCGTGACGGCGCTTTTCAGCTCAACTCCAGTGGCCAGCTTGTCACCTCTTCCGGCTATCAGGTGTTGCCAAATATCACTGTGCCCAGCAACGCCACCTCGGTCACCATCGGCACGGATGGTACGGTTTCCGTCACCCTTCCAGGCTCGGCCACGGCATCGCAGGTGGGCCAGGTTCAGCTTGCCAGCTTCGTCAATCCGCAAGGCCTACAGCCTTTGGGTAGAAATCTATACGCCTCCACAACATCCTCCGGCACCGCCGTCACCGGCGCGCCGCAGAGCAACGGGCTGGGCTCGGTCAATCAATCCTACCTCGAATCTTCCAATGTCGATGTCGTGCAATCCATGGTCAACATGATCTCGGCTGAGCGCGCCTACCAACTTGGTACGCAGGCCGCCAGCGCCATCGACAATCAGCTTAACTATCTGGCCCAGGCCGCCGCCGGCGCATGAAAAAACTGCTGCCATTCCTGTTGCTGGCCGGGTGCCAGACCATTGCGGCACCTCCGCCCGCATTGGTCAAACCCGCCGCTTTTCCAGTGGCGGTGGAAATCCCATCGGCATCGCAGGATGGCTCGGTGTTTCCAGCCTCCACCACGGGCTCGCTCTATGCGCCGCGGCGCGATTGGCGGCTGGGAGATCTCGTTACCATCAACATCGTTACCAGCAGTGCGGCCAGCAACACGGATGACGCGGCGTTGAAACGTGTTGGCACCATCAACGATTCCATGACCAGCTTCATGGGCGTGCCGATGAGCTTCGGCAACATCAATGGCGGCAGCCTCTCCCCCACCATCGGCGCAACATCAGACCAGGAATATACCGGGACCGGCGCCGCCACCGCCGCCAACAATATCTCCGGTCAGGTGGAAGCTGTTGTAACCGGCGTGGATGCCAACGGCATTTTAACGCTTGAAGGCCGCACCAACGTTAATATCAATGGCAATGTCACCTCCATCGTCGTTACCGGCTATGCCAGCCCGGATGACATAGCCGCCAACACCACCATCAGCTCCAATCAGGTCGCGGATATGAACGTGCAATATGTCGGTGTCGGGCCAATCAATGGCGCGCACCAACTGCCCTGGCTGCAACGCGTGCTTAACAAAGTGGCGCCGTTCTAATGCGCAGGCGCGATTTCTCGTTGCTCTGCCTCAGCCTTACCTTAGGCCTAACATCCAGGGCGAGGGCAGATACCACCACCATCGGTGAGCTTGTTTCCGTGGCAGGCACGCCCAGCAACCAGCTTTACGGTTACGGCCTCGTGGTGGGCTTGCCTGGCACGGGGGACCAGACGACGCAGGTGCCCTACACCCAGCAATCCATCCTCAACATGCTGCGCAATATGGGCGTTGCCTTGCCCAATGTTTCAACCATGCAGCCTAATGATGTCGCTTCGGTGATGATAACCGCCGAGGTTCCCGCCTTCGCCCATGCTGGCCAGCATGTGGATGTCACTGTCTCGGCTGTTGGCAATGCCAGTTCGCTCGCCGGTGGCGTGCTGCTGCCCACACCGTTGCGTGGCGGCAATGGCGTCATTTACGGCCAAGCGCAGGGTCCGTTGCTGGTAAGTGGCTTCGCCGCCAGTGCGGGCGGCACTTCCGCCAGCGTCAACGTGCCCACTGTCGGCTCATTGCCGGGCGGTGCCATCCTCGCCAACACCATCCCTGCGGCCTTCAGCGTTAATGGCAGTTCCGCCCTGCTGCTTAACGACCCCAGCTACGAAACTGCGCAACAAATCTCCGATGTCATCAACGCTGCCTATGGCGGGGGTGCGGCCAGTGCCATCTCTCCAGGCGAAGTGGATGTAAACGCGCAAGGTCAGGATGCGATGCGCTTCATGTCCAATGTGCTATCCCTACCGATCACGCCAAAAGACCAGTCGCCCACCATCATTGTGGATGCGCAAAGCGGCACCATCGTGATGAATGCGGGTGTCACTCTCGGCCCCGCCGTGGTCAGCCATGGCGACCTCACTGTAAACATCCAAACACAAAATGCCGTTAGCCAGCCAGGGCCGTTTTCAAACGGCAGCACGGTCGGTGTGCAGAACACCGTGGTCAGCGCCGGGCAAGGCAAGGCGCAGGTTATCGACCTGCCACGCGCCGCCACCTTGCAGAATGTCGCAGCTGCGCTCAACGCCGTCGGTGCCACGCCGCAAGATCTCATCGCCATCATCCAAGCGTTGAAACAGGCTGGTGCCATCAACGGCAAAATCAAGGTGATCTGATGGTGGTGTCTGTAAACAACTCTCCTACCGTCAAGCAGGAGATGCAGAAGCTCACCGGCGTTCTGTGGTATCAAATGCTGTCCGGCCTCAACCAAACCGGCATGGATGACAGTGCTTTGGGTGCGGGCGGCGGTGATTTCCAGAGCATGTTCCTGTGGAATCTTGCACAGAATGATTTCGGCAAATACGATTCCGGGCTCATTAACGCTGCTTTGCACCAAATCGGCGGTGCCACCTCGCCCGCGCCCGCGCCAAGGGCTTCAACGCTCACCGCCATCATCGCCAAGGCAGCGCCCATCACCGCGCAGCCATTGCCCGCGCCCTCACCTAGTAATCCCCCTTCGCAAACCATGCTCGTTCAGGCCACAAACTTCGCCAAAGCTATCTGGCCGCAAATCACGGCGGCCGCCCAGGCTTTGGGTGTGCCCGCCGTTGCGGTGCTGGCGCAAACGGCATTGGAAACCGGCTGGGGCGCGTCTGCTCCTGGCAATAATCTCTTCGGCATCAAATCCGGCGGCGAAAACGGCACCACCCGCGCCACGCATGAAATGGTGGATGGCGTGCTCACGCCGCAGCTCTCCAGCTTTCGTGATTATCAAAACACCCAAGGCAGCGTGGCAGATTTCGTTAACCTCATCCAATCCTCCTTCCAATCTGCCACGGGGCAAAACAGCGTGGCCGGGTTCGCCCAGGCTTTGCAAGCCAGCGGCTACGCAACGGATGGTAATTACGCCGCCAAAATCGAACATATCGCGCAATCGCCAATCATGGCCCAGGTGCTTCAGGCTATCGGTGCGTCTTCCATTTCCTCTAGCAACGGAGCTGCATTATGAGCGGCATAGCCAACGCCATGTCCACCGCCTTGTCTGGGCTGGAGCTGTTCCAAACCGGCATCGCCACCGTCTCCAACAATCTTGCCAACATCACCACCAGCGGTTATTCCGCTGAAACGGTAAACGCCCAAACCCAGGCGGGTGCCACGGGCCAGCCGGGTGCTGGTGTGCAGCCCGCGCAGGTTACGCGCGCCGCTTCCGGCTTTGCCGCTTCACAATTGCGCAACGCCAATGCAGCGGGGGCGGCGGCTTCGTCGCAAGCCACCGCACTCACCGCTTTTTCAACCGCACTCACCAATAACGGCAACGTGCAAACCGCGGTTAATCAGTTTTTCCAAGACATCAGCACGCTCGCCTCCAACCCCACCAGCACCGCGCAACGCCAGACTGTCCTTTCTGACGCGCAAACCATCATCGGTTCTTTCCAGAATGCAGCTTCCAGCATCGGCGGCACGCTCTCCGGCGCGCAGGAAACGCTTTCCACCAATGTCACCTCCGCCAACACGCTGCTTGGCCAGCTCGCCACCATCAATGCCGGGCTGGCGCAGTCACCCAACTCCCCTAGCCTGCTGGACCAGCAACAGGTAGCGCTGAATTCGCTTTCGCAATACCTGCCGGTTAACGCCATCCCCCAAGGCAATGGCAGCGTCATCATTGCCAGTGGCGGCACCGTGCTGCTGGACCAAAGCGGCGCGCAAGCGCTGGCCGTTGCCACAAATTCCAGCGGCGCGCTGCGCGTTGTGGCGGGCAATGATAAAACCCCGGTTACGCTTACCGAGGCTGATGGCGCCCTCGGTGCCGCACTCGGCAACATCGCGGCGGGCAACCAGGCGGCGCAATCTCTCGGCACGCTGGCGGCAATTTTTGCAACTCAGGTCAACACCGCCCAGGCCCAGGGGCTGGACCAGAATGGTGCCACAGGCCAACCTCTCTTCTCTGTGCCTGCCCCCAGCGCCACGCCTGGCCCTGGCAATACTGGCAGTGCCGTCATCACCGCCAGCATTGCCAACCCCGCCGGCCTGCCGGCTGATGGCGGGCCGTTCACCCTCACCTATAACGGCACGGGCTGGAATGCGGCGGACCAGGCCACCGGCCAGAGCTACAGCGTAACGGGCACACCGCCCAGCTTCGCGGGGCTGGCGCTGAATATTTCCGGCACCCCAGCTAATGGCGACAGTTTTGTGGTCAATCCCGCGCCTTCCGCCGCCACGGGTCTCGCCATCACCGCCACCTCCACCACGCAAATCGCGGCAGCGGACCCATATGTCGCCACGCCCGGCGTTCTGCAGGCTGATGGTTCGGTGCAAAACACCAATGCCGGTAGCATCTCCGCTAGGGCTGATACGGTCACCACCACCCCGGCCAGCGGTGCTGCTGTAGTTCCCGCCAGTTATTACGGGCAGAATTTACAAATCAACTTCACTTCCGCTACCAGTTACACCGTCAGCACCACCGCCAGCCCTGGCACGCCAATCACCAGCGGTACGCTGGGCAGTAATGGTGGCAACATCGCCATCGCCTACCCCGCCGGTGCGGCTTCCGGGCAATATTGGCAATTGCCAATTTCCGGCTCCCCATCGGCGGGGGACACACTAACCCTCTCCCCGGGTGGCAGTT
>JAGWIL010000141.1 GCA_028866335.1 Rhodospirillales bacterium | reverse complement strand
TCGCGGTTGCCAGAAGCGCCGGTGGGTGAGCCAACGCCGCGGCCCACGCCCCACTGGAAGCTGTGAACTTCGATCTGGTCGGTGAACCCGGAGGTAGTGACGTCGCCCTTGATGTCGGGGTTGGTGTACTTAATATAGATCGGCATGGTTATGCTCCTGTTATGGACGGTAGAACGCTAATTCAGTTGGTAAGAGAAAGTCCCTTCCGCTCCGATGCCAACCGATATGTTGGAAATTCCCTCGCCCGCGGCCATGCGGGCCAGAACCTCGGCGGAAAGTTCCGGTAGCAGGCTGCGCGAGAGGATATTTTCCACATTGCGCGCGCCTGATGAGGATTCCTTGCAACGCGCGGCGATGGTTTCCACCAGCTCCGGCGCGTAGGTGAAGCTGGCCTTGTAAGCCTCCTTCACACGTTTCGTAATCTTGTTGAGCTGCAGCCGCACGATCTGGCGGATGACATCGTCTGACAATGGGAAGTAAGGCACCAGCGTGACACGGCCCAGGAAGGCGGGCTTGAAATATTTCATCAGCTCCGGCCTCAGCGCATCCGCCAGCCCGGCAGCATCGGGCGCTGTCTCGGGGTCGGCGAACAGCTTGTCGATAAGGTCCGTGCCCGCATTCGAGGTCATGATGATGACGGTGTTTTTGAAGTCGATATCCCGGCCTTCGCCGTCCTTCATGTTGCCCTTGTCGAACACCTGGAAGAACACGTCCTGCACGCCGGGATGCGCCTTCTCCATCTCATCCAGCAGAATCACGGAGTAAGGGCGACGGCGCACGGCCTCAGTGAGGATACCTCCTTCGCCATAGCCGACATAACCCGGCGGGCTGCCCATCAGCAGCGAGACCTTATGTTCTTCCTTGAACTCGGTCATGTTGATGGTGGTAAGATTTTGCTCGCCGCCATAGAGCAGGTTGGCAAGTGTGAGCGCCGTTTCGGTTTTGCCGGTGCCGGAGGTGCCGACCATCATGAACACGCCGATCGGCTTGCGCGGGTCTGTCAGTTTCGCGCGGCTGGTGCGGATGGCCTGGGCCACCGCCTCCATCGCGTGCGGCTGGCCGACGACGCGCTCCTCCATCGTCTCTTTCAGGTTCAGAACGGTGTTGATTTCGTTGGACTGCATGCGTCCGGCGGGAATGCCGGTCCAGCTTTCCACGATCTCGGCCACCGCCTGGCCATCCACCACCGGGAAGATGAGCGGAGTCTCGCCCTGCAATGTCCTTAAATCTTCATGCAGCTTGTTGAGCTGATCTTTCAGCGCGGCCTTGTCCTCGGTGTTGTCCTTGTCCTCGATCTTGGCGCGCACGGCGCTGATCTCGGTGGCCAGCGTCTTCTCCTCGGCGAAGCGCGTTTCCAGCGCCGCCAGCGCCTCCTGCAGCGCTGCTTTCTCGTCGCTCAGCTCGGTCAGGCGCGCCTCATGCTCGCCACCCGCCGCCATCTCTCGTTCGAGAATGGAAACCTCCGTATCGATCAGCTCGATCCGGCGTTGCTTATCCTCGATGGGCGCGGGGATGGCGGCCTGGCTCATCGCCACACGCGCGCAGGCGGTGTCGATCAGGCTGATTGCTTTGTCTGGCAATTGGCGGCTGGGAATGAAGCGGGCGGAGAGCCGTACGGCTTCGGAAATTGCCTCGTCCAGAATACGGGTTTTGTGATGTCGCTCCAGCGTGGAAGTGAGGCCGCGGATCATGGCAATCGCCATCGGCTCGGAAGGTTCTTCTACCTTCACCACCTGGAAGCGCCGTGTGAGCGCCGCATCTTTCTCGAAATATTTCTTGTATTCAGCCCAGGTGGTGGCGGCCACGGTGCGCAGCTCGCCACGCGCCAAGGCGGGCTTCAGCAAATTCGCGGCATCGTTCTGCCCGGCCTGCCCGCCAGCACCGATGAGCGTATGCGCCTCATCGATGAACAGAATGATCGGTTTTGGGCTGGCCTTCACTTCTTCGATGACGGATTTGAGCCGCTGCTCGAACTCACCCTTCATGCCTGCACCGGCTTGCAAAAGTGCGAGGTCCAGCGTGCGGAGTGTCACGTCCTTCATCGCTTCCGGCACTTCCCCGGCGGCGATCTTCAGGGCAAGGCCTTCCACCACGGCGGTTTTGCCCACGCCCGCCTCGCCGGTGAGGATAGGGTTGTTCTGGCGGCGGCGGGTGAGAATGTCGATCGCCTGGCGGATTTCGAAATCGCGGCCCAGGATGGGGTCGATCTTACCCTTCCGGGCCCGGTCGGTAAGGTCGTAGGTATAAAGCTCAAGCGCGCCATTGCCTGCCGGGCGGGGCACACCGTTTTCATCCGTTGCCGGGGCAGCGCCATCGGCGGCCATTGGCGTGCTGGATTCGACGCTGCCCGAGGTAATCGTTGCGAGGTCCCGCTTCAGCACATCCGGTTGAATTTTCAGCAACTGGCTGGAGGCTTCCCGCACGCGCCGCGCCAGGGTTTCATCCGCCAGCAGGGCCAGCAGAACATGGCCGGAACGAACCCGCGCCAGCCCTTGTTCGATGGAGGCCAGCAGCCAGGCTTGCTTGGCCGTATCCACTACATCTGGTGCGAGGCCAGGGGCGCGTGAATTGCCGGTCTTCAGTTTGTCCAGCGCCTTGTTCAAATCGGCCAGGAAGCGGCCGTGGTCGATGTCGTATTGCCGGAAGATGGCGGCGAAATCTGTGTCGGTGCCTTCCGCCAGCTTCACCAGCCAATGCTCGATTTCGACATTGTAATGGGTGCGCGACATTGTGAGCCCGGCAGCGGCTTCCAGCGCGCGGCGGCAATGTTCATCCAGGCGGCCGATTAACGACTTGAGGTCCAGTGTGACCAAGGCTTCCCCCTTATTGAACGTCTCGTGCCAGAACTGGATATTTACCGGAGAGTAAAAGCGCCAGCGGACACACCCTGAATAAGATTGCAGCACCTTCCGGCGCGCTGTTTTTTGACGCATTTCGTTAGCTTGAGTTACCGGTAATGTCCAGCTAATACAGGTGAAGAATTGTCGGTTGCCGGGCCAGTTTAAAAATGATCGATACGCAACAAGCTGGCCGCACGGTTCGATGGCGGATTAATTGGGGAGAGGGCGTGAAGCATGGCTGTTGAAGGCTTGGACCTCGAAGGCTTGTTGGCGCCGATCAGCGATGATGCTCCGGTGGGCACAGATGTTCGTGAAGATTTTTCGCCCACTTCTCTCTACTTTAAATTACGTGACGCCAGGGCGGATGCCCGCGCCGCCGAACGCGCGGCGGATGCGAACCCCGGAGAGATAGCCTCGCCCGAGGGCTGGCGCGGCGTACGCACCCTGGCTGTGGAAATACTCAGCAAACAAGCTAAAGATTTAGAAGCCGCCGCATGGCTGACCGAGGCGCTGGTGCGCAGCGATGGGCTGGCGGGGCTGGCCTTTGGTGCCAGCCTGCTGGCGGGCCTCGCCGAGCGTTATTGGGATAATTTGTTTCCCATGCCGGATGAAGATGGCATGGAAACCCGCGTGGCGCCCGTTACCGGGCTGAACGGCGAAGGCGGGGATGGCACGCTTAGCCAGCCGTTGCAGAAGCTTCCCTTGTTCAGGGATGCTAACGGCGAAATGGTGATGCTGTTCCAGTATCAGCAATCAGCCGAGCTTGCGGCGATTGCCGACCAGAAACGCGTGGATGCCCGGATTGCCGCCGGAGTGTTGCCGTATGATACGATGCGCGCCGCGGCGCGGGCCGCCCCGCCGGGCAATTATATATTGCTGCGCCGCAACCTTGAGGCCGCGCGCTCGGCCTGGGTTGCCATGGGTGAGATATTCGACCGCCTGGCCGGGCGGGACGCACCACCCACCGGGCGCATTGCCGAAACGCTGGCGGTGGTTGGCGAATTTGTGGCGCGCTATGCCCCGGCGGAGGCTGCGGCGTTACCGCCGGAAGGCGAAGCTGTGGAAACCGGTGGCGGAATGCAGGGTGAGAGCGGTGCCGGGCCGGGTAAACCCAAGCGCCTTGCCAACCGCGAAGATGCACTTGCAACCCTGTCGGAAATCGCAGAGTATTTCCGCCGGACAGAACCGCAATCGCCCCTTGCTTATACAATCGACGAAGCGATCCGTCGCGGTCGGCTCTCATGGCCTGAGCTCATTGCTGAGTTGGTGCGGGACGATCAGGTGCGGAACAGCATTCTTAACAGCCTTGGCCTGAAAACCGAGGGATAGACGGCAGTTTAATTTCGTTATTCAGCGCGGCCGCAAATAATCCGGCGGAAAGCAAAGCCATCGCCAACCGTTCCATATTGTAATGAACCGCAAGCCTTTTCGGGAGACCTAAGAAATGAGTGGCAGTGTACACAGCAAACTGAACCGGGTCCGCAAGCCGCGCGTTCATATTACCTACGACGTGGAAACTGATGGTGCGGAGATCAAGCGCGAGCTTCCCTTCGTGATGGGCGTGATGGGCGATTTCTCGGGCGACCCCACCCAGCCGCTGCGGCCGATGACGGAGCGCAAGTTCACGCAGATCGACCGCGACAATTTCAACGACATCATGGCCCGCATGTCTCCTGGCCTGAACATGAAGGTTGAGAACACGCTGGCTGATGATGGCAGCGAGATGGCGGTGAACCTTAAGTTTAACTCCATGGATGATTTCGATCCCGCGCGCGTGGTCGACCAGGTGCCGGCGCTGAAATCCCTGCTGGAAACCCGCAACAAGCTGCGTGACCTGCTGAGCAAGGCTGACCGCTCCGAGGAGCTGGAGGGCTTGCTGGAACAGGTGTTGCAGAACGATGCCGAGCTGAAAGGGCTTTCCGCCCAGCTTGGCCTAGATAAGAAGGAGGGCTGATCGATGTCAGGTTCCCAAACCAGCCCGCAAGGTGCAACCGGCGCCACCAGCGAAGGCCTTAGCTTTCTC
>JAGWIL010000140.1 GCA_028866335.1 Rhodospirillales bacterium | reverse complement strand
ACCATGAACAGCCCCCTATAAACATAAACAATGCCGAGTCTCCCCGCCTTGCCCGCTCTGGCCGCCGGTCATGGCCGCGCTGTCCTGCTGGATGCGGATGGCGTGATCCTTACCCTAAAACCTGGCACAATCGCTCGCCAGGTGGGGGCCAGCATCCCACTCTGCATCCACGCCCCGGCCACGCTCAAACGCCTCGGCAACCCGTCCATCCAGCTGCTCGACCTGCTGGAACTCTTCGCCTTCGTGCACCCGGCGCAAAGCCTGGCCCCCACACCGGCCGGCTTCGCCCGGGCGCTGGAACTGCCCATTCCCAATTCACTTGAATCCGCTGCCCAGGCCCTGCCGGAAATGGCGGAATTGCTCCTCACCCGCCTGGAAGCAGGCAAAACTACCCCCGCCAACCGGGACGCCCCAGGCCTTGCCGCCCGCATGGGTGCCGCAGGCTGGCTCTGGGCACCTTACGTGCTCGCCGCCCTCGGTGCGCCAGATGCAAGGCCGGATGGCATGGCCATGCGCCTCTGGAAGCGCCTGCCGAAATGGGAGGAAACCGCCCCACGCGCGCCGCCATCCAGCTTCGCCGTCACCCCGACCGAAGCCCGCTCCCGCCTCGCCAGCCTGCTCGGCCCAAACGCTGAACAGCGCCCCGCCCAGGCGGATTTCTGCTCCGCCGTAACAGGCGCTTTCGCCCCGCGCGAGACCGAGGGCAACCCCCAAATGGTGCTGGCGGAAGCCGGCACCGGCACCGGCAAAACCATGGGCTATCTGGCCCCCGCCTCGCTCTGGGCAGAGCGCAATAAAGGTGCGGTTTGGATTTCCACGTATACCCGCCACCTACAGCGCCAGATTGAGCAGGAAGCCCAGCGCCTGCCCCCCGGCACCAATGTCGTATTGCGCAAGGGCCGCGAGAATTATCTCTGCCTGCTGAATTTTGAAGACGCGATGAATGCGGAAACCCGCGCGATTCCGCTTGGACTCGTTGCCCGCTGGGCCACCGCCAGTGCCGATGGTGATTTGTTCGGCGGCGACCTTCCAGGCTGGTTCGCCGAGCTTTACGGCCAACCCTTGCTGTCCAGCATCGCGGACCGGCGCGGCGAGTGCATCCACGCCGCCTGCCCGCATTTCTCCACCTGTGTGATAGAGCGCGTGATCCGCGATGCCCGCCAGGCGGATCTCGTCATCGCCAACCATGCGCTCGTCATGGCGCAAGCTGTCTGGGGTGGGCTGGACGACGACAACGTGCCCACCCGCTACGTGTTCGATGAAGGCCATCATATTTTCGATGCCGCAGACAGCGCCTTTTCCATCGAACTCTCCGGCTTTGCCATGGCGGAGCTGCGCCGCTGGCTGCTGGGGGCTGAGGGCGTACGATCGCGCGCGCGTGGCCTCGCCAAACGGCTGGAAGACATGGCAGCGGTGGACGAAGCCACGCACAAAGCCATCGAACAGACGGTTAGATATGCAAAAGCCCTGCCCGCGCCAATGTTCTCCGTACGGCTGGACCCGGAACTGGCATCGGACAACAACCCGACGGAAGAATGGCTGCGGCTTATACGCGCCCAGGCCCGTGCCCGCGCCAGCGCGTCCGATCTCTCTGGCCCTGGCGGGTTCGAGACCGATTTGCACCCGTTAAACGAGGATATCTTCCCCGCCGCCCGCAAGCTCGCTCTGGCCATGGAACAACTCCGCGTTCCCCTAAACGCCTTACGCGAGCGGATGCTGGAACGGCTGGAAAACGAGCCAGATTTAGAAGAAGCCACACGCCAGCGGCTGGAGGGCACCGCCCGCAGCCTGAAACGCCGCGCCATAGACCCGCTTTCTGGCTGGAAGCGCATTCTGGACGGACTGGAATCCGAACCCGCCCCTGGCGAACGCCCCGCCCGCGTGGAATTTTTGCGGCTGGACCGCGAGGCCGGAACCGATAAAGACATAGCCCTACTCTCACATCTTCTGGACCCCACTGAAGCTTTCACCCAATCCATCGCCGCCCCGGCGCATGGGCTGCTGATTACATCCGCCACTTTGCGCGACGGCACGGACCTTGATGAAGCCTGGGAAAACGCTGAATCCCGCACCGGCGCCGTGCATCTCGCCGCACCCGCGATACGCGCGGCGTTCGACAGCCCTTTCGATTACGCTGAGCGCACCCGCGTGGTGTTGATCTCGGACGTGAACACGCAAGATATCGGGCAATTGGCGGGCGCATACCGGGCATTGTTCGAGGCGGCGGGCGGCGGCGGGCTCGGCCTGTTCACCGCCATCTCGCGCCTGCGCGCGGTGCACGCCAAAATTGCAGCGCCGCTGGAGGAAAAAAACATTCCCCTCTATGCCCAGCACGTAGATGCGATGGATAACGCCACGTTAGTAGATATTTTCCGCGCCGAGGAACATTCCTGCCTTTTGGGCACAGATGCGATGCGCGACGGCGTGGATATTCCCGGCAATGCGTTGCGGCTTGTGGTGTTTGAGCGCACCCCCTGGCCCCGGCCGGATATTCTGCACCGCACCAGGCGCACCCATCTCTCCCATGGTGCACCCCGCGATTACGACGATTCCATCGTGCGCCTGCGCCTGCGCCAGGCTTTTGGTCGCCTGATCCGCCGCACGGATGACAGAGGTGTGTTCGTGCTGCTGGACAAGCAATTCCCCTCGCGCCTGCTCACAGCGTTTCCGGAGCAAGCGCTGATTATCCGGTCATCATTGTCTGAGGCCATTACCGGGATTGCGCGATTTTTAAGGGAACCCGCCTGAGGGACGATACACGTTGTCGGGCTTGGAAATCTCATGTCCATGCATTTTACGCATAGCTCATATAAGTACGATCGTACATAATTTACTTTGATTAAGAACGTACGTACGTATATTAACGGTCCCGGAGCGATTTGCCCCGCCAATCCAAGGATCAAGTAACATGTTCAGTTTGATTAAGCCCTTTATCGCTGTGCTTTTGGTGGCAGCTCTCATTCCGCTCGCCGCGCAGGCTCGCCCAAGAGATTTGGGTACGACAGGCCCGGCCATTCACGCTGCACGATCGCATAACAACGGTGCATTCGTCGCTAACCGCGACGCCAGCCGTGCCCATTATGCTGATAACGCCGCATCCTTTCAGAGCCGCGGCACAGTTGGGAACGATGCTTACGCCATGAATGAGGTTCCGGTTAATCTCCGCGCGCCTGCAGATGGCGCATCCGGCAGCGACATCACCTGATCCACGCTTTAACCGTCGATGATCGCTCGAACTTTCCGGGCCAACCCATCGAGCGAAAATGGTTTGGTGATGATATCAACTCCGCCAGCTCCTGCACCGGTTATGCTCAGATCGACATTATGCGCGTAACCGGTCATGAACAGAATTTTTAACTCTGGGCGCAGTCGTATCGCGGCTTGAGCAAGCTCTCGGCCGTTTTGTCCAGGAAGCGTGATATCCGTCAGCATCAAATCGATCCGCCCAGGGGCTTTCACAATTTCAAGCGCCGCCAGGGCGTTGTCTGTTTCAAGCGTGGTGTAGCCGTGCTCTTCAAGGGTTTCGATAACCAGTATCCGAACGGTCGGCTCGTCCTCAACCACCAAGATGGCTTGGCCACTTGGCTCAGCCGTCACGCCTTGTTGCATCCCTCGCTCCACGTGCCTGGTTTTATCTCAGTGGCACAGATGAGCAATTTTAAGTGCTGCTCATAGCGGTAACGAATGGTTAATCAGCTCGCCTTTGTCAATTCATATAAAGCGACAGCGCCGGCGGCGGAAACATTTAGGCTCTCCATTCCACCAGGCATTGCAAGAGCGCAGATTTCATCACAAGTTTCGCGTGTAAGGCGGCGCATGCCCTCGCCTTCATTGCCAAGCACAAGTGCTACACGGCGCCCCGCAAAACTCTCGCCACGCAGTTTGGTTTGCGCCTGGCCATCCAGCCCTACCACCCAGACATCGGCGGATTTCAAAACAATAAGTGCACGTGAAATGTTAGTAATGCGCAGTAACGGAATCGTCTCCAGCGCGCCGGAAGCGGCTTTGGCCAGGGCCCCGGTTTCCTCCGGCGCGTTGCGGTCTTGCGCGACGATTGCGCAGGCACCGAAAGCCTGGGCCGTGCGCATCAACGCCCCCACGTTCCGGGGGTCGAAAATCTGGTCCAGCACCAAAATGGGGCCGGGACGCTTTAGCGCATCCAGCAAGGCCGGGGCGGATAATTGGTCCGCCAACAGGGCAATGCCTTGGTGCACGATGCCAGAACCTGGCCGGGCACCGAGAATCTGGTCGATCTTCTCGCGCGGCGTAATCTCTGGGTGGATCGGCCAGGGCAACGGGCATTCAGCCGCCAGGGCCGCCTGCGCCTCTTCAGTAATAATAAGGCGGCGCAGCAGCCGGGCCGGATTTTTCAGCGCCGCGGCAACAGCATGCGTGCCATAAAGCCAAACAGCACCAGCGGGAGCCCCGGGTGCGCGGCGTGGCTCACCCCGGCCTCCGCCGTTTCCGCCACCACCGCCGCCGCGCCGATTCCCGGGTTGGCCTGGGCGTTCGTCGCCACGGGAATGCTGCTTGGGGCCGTTTTTACCGAAGGGTGGACGATTTTGAACCATGCGCTCTCACTATCTCTACCCCCTTGCGTTGACAACCAGCCTCGTCCCGTTGCATGTGGCGCCAAGCGGAAGGGTGCCCGAGTGGCTAAAGGGGACGGACTGTAAATCCGTTGGCGTGCGCCTACGTTGGTTCGAATCCAACCCCTTCCACCAGAACCCCCTGCACCATCAATCATCACCAAGCAAAAACGCTAGGATTTTACTAGCTTTTTTCATTTCGATTTTGCTTGCCTATGCACCCAAATGCGCGTACATCTCGCTTTAGATTGTGGGATCATACATAGGTCAAGGTTCGACGGACAGTGGTAAGGCGGCTCGAAAAACT
>JAGWIL010000139.1 GCA_028866335.1 Rhodospirillales bacterium | reverse complement strand
GAGAAACCAGCCCCATGACGCCGCGCGAGCCTGCCAGCCGGTTCAGAACCGCACACCGGCATGGCCATGGAAATTGGTATCCAAACCATCGTTTTGATCTCGATGTGCTGAAAGGGCTCCGGCAACGTGGGTATAATGAAGATCTTGCGCGACGTCTGAAGATTTTGGGGAGAACAGAAATATGACTCCACCCAATGACGCACCCCTGGCTGACCCGATGTTTGAGATTAATCGTTTGTCAGCAGAAGCCTTAGTTCTAGCCGGAAATAAGAATCCATGTGACGTTCTTGGTCATTGCTGGATATTTCAAGGATGCTGTGCGTGCAATTGCATTTGCATAGGAAACTGTTCTTTGCCGGTACACCGTTGCAGCGGTTGCGGTGATTGTGATTATGGAGATAACCCAGAATCAGATCAAATAAAGGGAAATTGTCAGAACCATCAAATCGACGCACTCCACGCCGCTGGCGTGATACCACAACAAGGAGAAACAAAATGATCGAATGGCCATATGTCCTCCGCAAAGGACACAGCGACAATCCCGCAAAAGGCGCTTGCGCGATGGACGCAGTTAACTGGCTAGTGCACGGTAGGCACGGAGACAGGCCAGAATGTGCAAGTCCCGTAGTAGGTGCGTTTGTCATAGCCGGAAATGACACTATGCCTCATGAGGTTCGGCAGAGGTTGGTTCCATATCTTTACCGAATCGCCGGAAGTTGCAGTGCTGAGCATGAGGATGCAAGATTGCGGATTTTGGTGCTGGCGGCGGCACGAATTTTTGCGCCCATCGCGTTAGATGCAGCCGGAATGCGCGAGCAGGCAAACAAGATGCGGTCCATCTCCGACACCGCATCTTATTCGGAAATAAGAGTTGCCGCTTGCGAGGCTGAATCCGCCGCCGTTTATGCCGAACGGGCCGCCGCCAATGCCGCCGATGCCACCGCCAATGCCGCCGCCCGTGCCACCTATGCCGCCGGTGCCGCAGCCGATGCGTACGCCTGGGATGAATATTTTAAAGTCCTGGACACGGTGTTAAACGCAGGGCCGCAGGGCGAACCATGGAGCGCGGATGTTGTCGCGCAGGGTGTTAGGCTGTTCGAGGAAGCCGCGCGATGACACGGTATGATCCCGAAATTGTAGAGCGCGTGGAATTGGCACTCCTGGACGCGGATAGCGAAGACAACAGCCTAGTTCTTGACCCAAGTATGAACCGCGGTGACCTCCGTACACTCGCCAAAGCCGCACTCGGCGCTTTATTGACCGAACGCAACGCTGCGTACGATCTTCTCCGCTGCGCCGATGCCCTTCTAGAAGCGCTGACGCCGGACGCTGATTCAGAGTTGACCGACGCTGAAGTTGCGCGGCTATGGAACGCGACACGCGACAAGATAGCAATCGTTTTGGCACAAAAAGCCAACACCCCACCACCGGAGAAAAGCGATGAGTGAGAAGCCGCAACGCATACAACTTTCCCGCAAGAAAGGCTGGAAGATGCCGGAATACACCATAAAAGTTGACCGTTCGTCTGGTTTTGGGAACCCTTTCCCGATCACCAAGGCTACCATGCATCATATGGGCCAAAGCCGTCCGGTTTTTTGGATTGGAACAGAATATGGCCCAGGTGAATGGATGCGCGAAACAAAGGATGAAGCCCAAAATCTTGCTGTCGCCGCCTACAAAGCCTGGATTAATGGCCCCGCGCAAACAAAGCTTAAAGCGCGCATTCCTGTTGCCCTTCGTGGCAAAAACCTTGCTTGCTGGTGCACCCTTGACGATCCGTGTCATGCTGACGTGCTTCTGGAAATCGCAAATGCCTAACCCCACCCCACGCGAAAAGCCGATCCTGTTTTCCGCGCCATGGATCGCCGCATACACGTTCGAGCGAGAGGCAGGTGGGGTGTGACTGAGCGGGCGGCGCAGCGGTGGGGTAGGGTGTCTTGAACCTCAAGGTCTACACCCTGGCCGAAGCCCTTGAAGTTTTGAGAGGGGTTTGCGGGCGAACGCGGCTGCTTGACCATTTGGACAAGACTCCGCAGTTTGAGGGCGGTCCGACGCACCGCCGGGCTGGCAGGAAGTACGTATTTTACGCAGATGACTTAGCCAGGCTCAGGGAGTCGCTATGCCGCTCAAGGTCGTTGCCCGAAAAGGGAGCGCGTTCCTCTATATCCGCGGCACCGTCCGAGGAGCGTCTATTTTTGAGAGTTCAGGAACTAGCGAACCGGCCCTCGCACAAGAAGTCTGCGACAAGAGGCAGGCAGAACTCTGGCAACGTAGTGTCTATGGCGCCCAATCTGTCGCAACATTCACCCAAGCCGCCGAGAGCTACCTAGCCTCGGAGCAGCGCACCCTTACGACGCGGCGAGCCGTCCTGAGCCTGTCTAAGCATTTCCGGGGCCGTAAGCTGGCAGATATCGGCCAGGAGGCGCTTGATGGGGCTTACCGTGCTCTCCTGGGTCAGGGCGTAAAGGCTGCAACCAAAGTGCGGCACGTCCGCACTCCGCTCATGGCGATACTTGAGCACGCGGCGCGCCGGGGCTGGTGTGCTAGGCCAAATTTCGAGCGTCCGACCGTAATCAAGCCGCGCACCGTTTTTTGCACGCCGGTCCAGATTGATGCGCTGATCTTGAATGCCGCACCTCATGCCCAGGCGCTCTTTACCTTCCTGGCCGGATGCGGGACGCGCCCCAGCGAGGCGTTTGAACTTGATTGGTGCAATGTAGATCTGGGGGCCGCTCGGTGCGCGGTTGAGCAGAAGCAGGGAAACTGGCGGTATTTTGATATGCCGCCACGCGTGGTTGCGGCGCTTTCATCGCTCCCGCATCGCGCCGGTCCAGTGTTCAGACCAAAACGGCGGTTGCGCCGTGGTGCTGACGGTCAAATGTTGCCGACCGGATATCAAACGGGGGAGGGGGCTAGCGGCCAAGCCGAGAAAGTGTTTTCCACCGCCGCCCGGAAGGCCGGATGGCCAGGGCATTGGCGCGAGTGGACAGACAAGCACGGAATCCCGCACAAGCAATGGGTCAGTGAGATCACACTCTATGCCCTGCGGCATACCTGGGCGACTTGGCACTATTGCCGGTTCAAAGACATGCGGCGGACAATGGAAGACGGGGGCTGGGCCACTCTCGACATGGTGATGCACTACGCAAAGTTGATGCCGGAATCGTATCTGCCTGCGATTGAAGCCTGGATGGCAGGGGGCCCTATTTCAACAACAAAATCCGTGCATGACGGTTTGGGCGCAGTTAATTCATAGCCTAATTCAATGTGTTATTCTACATCGCGGGCCGCCCTCCGAAGGCAAAGGTCACGCGTTCGAATCGCGTCGGGTCCGCCAATAAAACCGCAGAAATCCTCACGTTTTATCTGGCTGCAAGTCTTACGTATCGTCCAGTATCGTTCAGAACAAATCAAGAATGCACACCTTGATCCGTGCAAAATCCGTGCAGTCGATTCCGGCTTTGTTCTAGCCAGCCGTCCCGGATTCTGCTATGGAGATGGGGCGAGCGGCGCGGCAAACCGGCCTCGCAATTGGCTCCCGGCATCGCCGGTTGTTACACCTCGCCCGGCAGGTGGCCAAAAGCCGGGCGCTTCAGGAAACAACGGCTTGTGAAAGGCGCAGAACGCGCCGGGTCCAGCCGAGGCCAAAATCCGGCCATGACGCGAGCCCGGTCAGAAACACGAGCCGGGCGGCCAGCGCATCCGAGGCCAGGGGCACCGGGTCGGCTTTCGTGATCGCGGCCAGCGTGACTGGCCCGAAATTTCCGTCTTGCACGACACCGGCCGCCGCCTGAAGCCATTTGATCGCCCGGGGCGCGCCGGAGTTCACCGCGGCATCAAACGCAACCATGGCGACCGGCAGGGGCAATTCATCGCCGCGAATGGGCGGCCAGTAATCGCAGCGGTAAATCGCCTCAGCCTGGGCTTGCGTGAGGTTGGCAATGTCCAGTGCCGGATATGCCGCCGCACTTATTCCGTATTTCGTGCCTTTAAGGTCGCCAAAACCGATTTGGCCGCCCGTCCAGTTGCCGGGATCGTCGGCGTTTTGGGTGTAGCCACCCTCGGCACCTACGGTGAAATTAAAAGCAGCCTGGAAGGTGTCCACTACTGCGCCCCCTTATTCGCGGCCAGTGCAGCCGCCAGCGTGTCCCGGCATTCATCCGCAACACCCACGGCATCGGCGTCGTGTGCCCTCAGCCGGGCGATGTACGCCGCAACCTGGGATGATGCGTGCGGGTCTGTTGCCACGATATGCGGGATCGCCAGCGGCCCCGGATCACTTGCGCAGGATTGCAACCCGCCGGGCCAAGCCCATTGCATGTATCTTGTTTTGGCCACGGTGATGGTCTGGGGAATCTGTGGCGCGTTGGCGCAGCCCGCAAGCGCCAGGACAGCGAGGATAACGGCGCGCTTTAGCTCCGGGCGCGCGAGGATAATGGCGCGCTTCATGGAAACATCCCCGCGAGAACCGGCGCAATCGGACCGTCTTGACCGGCCTGCGCGGCTTGTGTGGTGATCGTGCCGATCTGCTGCCCGAGCGCCTGTTCAGCCTGCGCCGTCACGGTATTGGCAGCGGCACGTTGCGCGAAAAGCTGCACCTCGGCTTGAGACGCGGCGGCATCGGCTTTCTGCTGCTGCGCCATGGCTGCGGCGCTTTCTGCTGCGGCTTGCTGGCTTGCCTCGGCTTGGCATTTCTGCACAGCTTCGGCAGTCTGCGCCTGAGCGGTGGTTATGCCTGCATCGGCAGCTACAAGGCGCTCATGCTCGACATACAGCCCCAGGGCCAACGCGGCGGCGATGCCCCATGGTGCGAGTTTGAGCGCGGTCCCGGCGGGGCTGAGAAAGCCGAGCGCGGATTTGCCGACGCTGAAAATGGTTGCGAGGAATTTCACATCGCCCCCAAA
>JAGWIL010000138.1 GCA_028866335.1 Rhodospirillales bacterium | reverse complement strand
ACCGAGCAGGTGCGGCGCAGCCTGTTGTTCCTGGCCCCCGAAAACAAGGCACGGTTTGAGGAAGCCGAATGCGCCGCCTGCGACATCGTGCGGGATTTCGCGGTACAGCTTCCGGCCATCCGCACCGCCCTGGTGACCGATTTGAAAGCTGCCTATGCGGGCGACCCGGCGGCGACCTCCCTGGCCGAAGTGCTGCTGTGCTACCCAGGAATGCGGGCGGTGATTCACCACCGCCTGGCCCATGCGCTGCACAAATTGGGTGCGCCTTTGGTGCCGCGCCTGCTGGCCAGCATCTCGCAGACAGAAACCGCGATCGACATTCACCCTGAAGCGCAGATTGGCCCGAGCTTCTTCATCGACCACGGTATTGGCGTTGTTATCGGCCAGACCGCGATTATTGGCGAAAATGTGCGGCTGTACCAGCATGTCACGCTGGGGGCGAAACGCTTCACCGAGGATGCCTCCGGCGCGCTGGTAAAGGGCGAACCGCGCCACCCGATCATCGAGGATAATGTGGTGATTTACGCAGGTGCCACCATTCTGGGCCGGGTGATTGTGGGGCGGGATTCGGTGATCGGCGGCAATGTGTGGCTTACGCGCTCCGTGCCGCCGGGCAGCTTTGTCAGCCAGGCGCAGAACCGCCTGGCCGAAGAAGAGTAAGCTTCAACCTTTACCGCTCGATCTGGCTTACATCCCGCACAGCACCCTTGGCGGCGTTGGTGGTCATCGCCGCATAGGCTCTCAGCGCTGGGGTGACGTTGCGCTTGCGTACTTCCGCCGGTTTCCAGCCTTTTGCATCCTGCGCGGCGCGGCGTTTGGCCAGAATATCTTCCGGCACGTTCAGCGTGATGCCGCGGTTCGGAATGTCGATGAGGATTTCATCGCCGGTTTCCACCAGCCCGATCAAGCCGCCTTCGGCTGCTTCTGGTGAAACATGGCCGATGGAAAGCCCCGAGGTGCCGCCGGAGAACCGGCCATCGGTGATGAGCGCGCAGGCTTTGCCGAGACCTTTCGATTTCAGATAGCTGGTGGGGTAGAGCATCTCCTGCATGCCCGGGCCGCCCTTAGGGCCTTCGTAACGGATGACCACGACATCCCCCGCCTGCACCTTTCCGTTCAAGATAGCGGACACCGAGGCGTCCTGGCTCTCAAACACCCGCGCGATGCCGTGGAAGGTGAGAATGCTTTCATCCACGCCAGCGGTCTTCACGATGCAGCCTTCTGGCGCCAGATTGCCGAACAGCACGGCAAGCCCGCCATCTTTCGAGAACGGATGCTCAGCCGAACGGATAACACCGGTCTGGCGGTCCGTATCCAGCTCCTCCCAACGCTCATTCTGGCTGAACGCTACCTGGGTTGGCACCCCGCCGGGGGCGGCGCGGAAGAAGGTTTTCACCTCCTCAGAATTAGTGCGGGTAATGTCCCAACGGTTCAGTGCCTCGCCCATTGCTTTGGCGTGCACGGTGGGCAGGGTGGTGTCGATCAGCCCGGCGCGTTCCAGCTCACCCAGGATGGACATGATGCCGCCCGCGCGGTGCACGTCTTCCATATGCACGTCGTTCTTGGCCGGGGCGACCTTGCAGAGGCATGGCACGCGGCGGGAGAGCCGGTCGATATCGGCCATTGTGAAATCCACCCCGCCTTCCTGGGCGGCGGCCAGCAGATGCAGCACCGTGTTGGTGGAACCACCCATGGCGATATCCAGGCTCATCGCGTTTTCAAACGCCCTGAAGCTGGCAATGCCGCGCGGCAGGGCGGTGGCGTCGTCTTGCTCGTACCAGCGCCGGGCGAGGTCCACGATTAAGTGCCCCGCCTCGCGGAACAGCTTCTCGCGGTCCGCGTGGGTTGCCAAAGTGGAGCCATTGCCGGGCAGGGAAAGCCCCAAGGCTTCCGTGAGGCAGTTCATGGAATTGGCGGTGAACATGCCAGAACAGGAGCCACAGGTGGGGCAGGCCGAACGCTCGATGGCCTGAACCTCTTCGTCCGAGTAGCTGTCATCGGCGGCCACAACCATGGCATCCACGAGGTCTAGTGCACGCGCCTTGCCTTTAACAACGACCTTGCCAGCCTCCATCGGCCCGCCGGAGACAAACACGGAGGGGATGTTCAACCGCAGGCTCGCCATCAACATGCCGGGCGTGATCTTGTCGCAATTGGAGATGCACACCATCGCATCGGCACAATGGGCGTTGACCATATACTCCACTGAATCCGCGATCAGCTCGCGCGAGGGCAGCGAGTAGAGCATTCCGTCATGCCCCATGGCGATGCCGTCATCCACAGCGATGGTGTTAAATTCCTTGGCCACACCGCCCGCCGCCTCAATCTCGCGCGCGACGAGCTGGCCGAGATCTTTCAAATGCACATGGCCGGGCACGAACTGGGTGAAGCTGTTGACCACGGCGATGATCGGCTTGCCGAAATCCGCATCTGTCATGCCGGTGGCGCGCCACAAACCGCGGGCGCCAGCCATATTGCGGCCGTGGGTGGTGGTGCGGGAACGATAGGCGGGCATGGCGGCATCTCCAGAAACAGGCGTTTTGCTTATAATTAGGCCCGTTGCGGCGAAAGGTAAAATGCGACGGCGTTAGCCTGGACTCAGCTCAGCCATGACCGCCCTGCCATGCAATTGCCGCAATTGAGCCTAACAAAGAATTCATGGATCTGACCGCCCCCCAATTCTGCCGGACGGCCCGTGCCTTATTTCCCTGCCTTATGGTGGCATTGCTCGCTGGCGTGTTGAGCGCCTGCGCAACCCAGCCTATTCCAGCGCCGCAAGCCAGCATTACCCGGCCTACCCCTGCCCCCGCCGCGGCACAGGTCGAACCCGCCTTGGTAGAGGCTGGCCCGGCAATGACCGGGACAGCCTCCTGGTACAGGGCTGGACCCGGCTTGCACCGCACCTGCACCGGCGATCATTTTACGGGCTGGGGCATGACCGCCGCTTCCCATACCATTCCGCTCGGCACCCGCGTGCGAGTCGCCCTTCTGGGTGATGCAAGCCGCTCGGTTGTGGTGAAGGTGGATGATTGTATGCCGCATAACCACCGGATTCTCGACCTATCCGAGGGCGCGGCGGAAGAGCTTGGGGTGGTTGACATGGGCGTCGCCCGCGTGAGCGTGACCCCGGTGATACTGGTGGATAGAAATTAGAGCCAGGCTTACGCCTTGCGGAGCAGAAACAGCCCTTGCTCGCCAAAGAGATTTGCAAGCCTGGGAAAACGGCGCCAGGGCGTGCGCAGGCCCTGCTCATCAGCCGCCAGCCAGTCCTCCACCACATAGCCGTCCATTTCGCACAGGGCGAAGAAATCCTTGATGGTGCAAGGGTGGATATTCGGCGTTTCGTACCACATGCGGTTCCAGCCCGCCGTCATCGGCATCCGCCCGCGGGTGAGCAGTTGCAGGCGCAAATTCCAATGCCCGAAATTCGGAAATGAAACGATGGCATGGGTGGAGATTCGTAACATCTGCCGCAACACCTCGCGCGGCTTTTCCACCGCCTGCAGCGTGCGGGAGAGAATCACGTAGTCGAATGCGGCGTCAGGATAGGTTACAAGCTCGGTGTCCGCGTCGCCCTGCATCACCGGCAGGCCATGGGCGATGGCGCGCTGCACCTCTTCCATGTCGATCTCGATGCCGCGCGCATCGCAGTTTTTTGCCCTGGTGAGATGCTCGATGAGGTGGCCTTCGGCGCAACCCACATCCAGCACGCGCGACCCGGGCTGCACCATGCCGGCGATCAACGCTAGGTCGACACGGATTTTTCTCTCGCCGCTCATGAAAGCCCTGCATGTTCGGCGCAGCCGACCAGAAACCCGCGCAAAGTGGCATGGAAATCCGGCTCATCCAGCAGGAAGGCGTCGTGGCCTTTGTCGGATTGCACTTCCACGAAGGACACGTTCACCGCCGCATGGTTAAGCGCGCGGGCGATGACGCGCGATTGCGCGGTGGGAAACAGCCAGTCTGACGAGAAGGAAACCAGCAGGAAGCGCGCTTTTACACCACGGAAGGCATCCGTTAGCGCACCGCCATGCTCGGCCGCCATGTCGAACAGATCTGTCGCCCTGGTGATGGTGAGATAAGCGTTCGCATCAAACCGCTGCACGAAAGAACTGCCCTGGTATTGCAGGTAGCTCTCCACCGCGAATTGCTCGCCCAACGCGGAAAGTCCTTCGGCGTTTTGCAGCTTGCGGCCGAATTTCCGGGTGAGTGCTTCTTCGGAAACGTACGTGATATGCGCTGTCATCCGTGCCACGGCCAGGCCGCGTTCCGGCCGCACGCCCTCTTCCCAATAATTGCCGTTGCGAAAGCACGGATCAGCGAAGATCGCCTGCCGGCCGATCTCATGGAACGCGATGTTTTGCGCCGAATGATAATAGGCCGTGGCGATGGGCACGGCGGCGAAAACCATTTCAGGAAACTGCACCGCCCAGGAGAGCGCCTGCATACCGCCCATGGAGCCGCCGATGACCGCGAATAGTTTGGCGATACCGAAATGCTCCACCAGCCGCTTCTGCACCCGTACCATGTCGTCGATGGTGATGACGGGAAAATCCGTGCCCCATAGCCTGCCAGGCTTTTCCGCATGGGGCGAACGCGGGCCAGTGGAGCCCATACAGCCGCCCAGCACATTGGTGCAGATGACGAAATATTTTTCCGTGTCGATGGCGGCACCCGGCCCCACCACGCTGTTCCACCAGCCGGGGCGGCCGGTTTCAGGGTTCTGCTCGGCCACGTACTGGTCCCCCGTAAGGGCGTGGCAAACGAGAATGGCGTTGCTTTTTTTGGCGTTCAAAGTGCCGTAAGTGCGGTAGGCCACGGTTACGCTGGGCAGAACCCGGCCACAATCCAGCGCCACACCTTCTGGGAAGGTGACGCTTTGATGCGGAAAATCGGTGCTGGCCGAAGGCTGGTCCATGATGATCTCCGCATATGCGCTGGCGAACCCCGTGGTGCAATCCCCATGCTG
>JAGWIL010000137.1 GCA_028866335.1 Rhodospirillales bacterium | reverse complement strand
CGTGGCACCACCAGCCAGAAGATTGTGGAGATGGTGCGCCAGGCCGGGGCGAAGGAGGTGCATATGCGCATCGCCGGGCCGCCCACCACCCATTCCTGCTTTTACGGAATCGATACGCCAGAACGCGCCAAGCTGCTGGCGGCCCGCAACTCCGTTGAAGAAATGGCGAAACTGATTGGCGTCGACTCGCTGGCCTTCATTTCAATCGACGGGCTTTACAAAGCCTTGGGCAAGGATGGCCGTGACGCCGCCCAGCCGGCTTTCTGCGATGCCTGTTTCACGGGCGATTACCCGATCCAGTTAACAGATAACGCTGAAGCGCGCGTGAGCAGGCCAAGCCTGCTGGCTGAATTAAACTAAAGCGTTAAGCCCCGCCCGCAAGGCGGGGTTTTTTTATGCCGCGCGCGCGAAGGCGCTTGCCAGCGGCGCTGATGCACAAAAATTCAATCATCTTACCGTAAAATCAACGGGATACGCCTCGGAATGTGTCATTTAAGCCACATTCGGCCTCCAAAATTGTCCCGTGCCCGGTTTAGTCTGGCATTCGGGGTTGGTGGCATGTAGGTTGCAGTCCGGTTACTGTTGATGGCGTTTGTTAAGGCGAATTTTAGGTTTGTCCGCGCCATCCGATTAGGGTTTAGGCATCACGCGCTAACAATGCGCAACTAGGAGGCATAATGATTACGATGCGTCGGCAACTTATGGGACTGGGCTTTGTGGCTGCGTCCTCTCTTCTGGCTCTCCACTCGGCCCACGCCATGAACGGCCCGACCGCCATTCAGATCGATGGCGGCCCGCTGGGCAGCTTGAACCTCAGCGGCGGCGTTGACGGTTATGGCTACTATGTCAGCAATCTGCCGAATGGCACGCTTAACCACGGCGCCAATGTTGCGAACGGCCTGGTTGAGTTGCAGAAAACCACCGGTGAGCTGCAATTCACGATCGAAGTTGGCTCCAATGGCGGCGCGATCACCGTTGGCGCGTCCGGCCGCCCTGGCCAGACCTCCATCAACAATTTCAGCACCGGCCCGCTTTATGCTGGTTATGTGACCGTTGCGCCGAAGGACATGCCGTTCACCATCTCCGCTGGCCGTTTGGCTTCGCTTGAAGGCTGGGAATCCGCCATCGACTGGAACAACGAATCGCAGCTCACCACCGATATCTTCTATGTGCAGAACAGCCAGGCGGATGGCGTTGAAGGCAGCTATACCGCTGGCCCGGTCACCGCGACCGTTGAATTCGGCGATGGTTGGGACACGCATGTGTTCAACTTCCTGCAGGCGTTGGTTAGCTACACCATCGACTCCAACAATAACGTGAACGTGTATTACGCTGGCAATCTCGGCCGCACCGGTCTGAACGCTCGCACTTATGGCTGGGGCTCCGGCACCACCGTCGGCCAGTACGGCCCGTACTACATGAACTCGCAGATGATCGGCGGCTGGTATAGCTGGACCCAGGGCAACCTGAACATCATTCCTGAAGTTCAATATGTTTATGCCAAGGTTGACCATCAGCTTGGTATCGACAAATCCACCGCCAACTTCGGCGCGGACGTGTTTGGCGACTACTCTTTCGGCACGTCGCCTTACTCCCTCGGCGGTTGGGTTGAGTATGAAAACTCCACCGGTAACAGCAACTGGTTCGTTGGTCCGAAATCCGAAGCTGTTGGCTTCGCGGTTTCCCCCACCTGGCAGTATAAGGACCTGTTTGCCCGCGTGAACGGCGGCGGTCTGTACCTGCTCCGTAACAAGGCCAATGGCTCCACCTACGGTTACGGCAATAACGGCACGGACAAGTTCCAGTTCGTTGGCACGCTGGAAGCTGGCCTGCTGTTCTAATCTGGCAGTTTCTGCCTGAAGTAAAAAAGGCCGGGGCATTGCTCCGGCCTTTTTATTTGCCCCGGCCTTGGCCATTTTAAAACCTGCTCACCGGACGGCCAATATGGTTGGCAAAATAATAGCAATAATAAACAAAAATTCTTGACGAGAAGATGTGGCGCTGGTCTGCTGGAGGCCAAAACACTTCAGGAGTGTCCATGTCCGCCCCACCGAGTGAGCGCGCGCGTGTAAAGCGCTATAATCAGATCGCCGATTATGATGCGGCAACCATTCACGCGATTCTGGACGCTATGCCGCTTTGCCATGTGGGCTATGTGTTCAATGGCTCGCCCTATGTAACGCCAACTTTGCAATGGCGCGATGGCGACAGGATTTTCTGGCACGGCTCCTCGGCCAGCCGAATGCTGGAAACTGCGGAATGTCAGGATGTTTGCGTAACGGTCAGCCTCTATGATGGGTTGGTGATGGCGCGTTCGGCCTATAATTATAACATCAATCATCGTTCGGTGATGATCTTCGGCAAGCCTGAAAAATTGGCGGATGCGGAAAAAGAGGCGCAGCTTCGCCACATGGTCAACAGAACCATTCCCGGCCAGTGGGAGAGGTTGCGCCCGGTGAAACCGCAGGAGCTGAAGGCGACGACGGTGCTCACCATGAAGATCACCGAGGCCAGCGCCAAGCTGCGCAGCGGCCAGCCTGATGATGACGAGGATGCGGATTTTCCTGTCTGGACCGGCGTGATTCCCGTGCGTTACAAAATCGGCAAGCCGGAGGCGAATCCGAAAAACCTGCCTGGCGTGGAGCTGCCGCCGGAAACGGCGTTGTTCAAAATCGGGTAGAGCCTGATCAGTTTAGTTTGCGCGCGTAAACGCGGACTCAAAGCCGTGAAGCAGCCCTTTATCGAAATTCACGCACGTCGGCCGAACATTTTTTCTAAATCGGCCCGGGTGAGCTTCAAGAAGGTCGGCCGCCCGTGGGAGCATGTGGCCGCGCGCGGTGTCGCCTCCATTTCGCGCAGCAGGGCGCCCATCTCCTCGCGCTGCAAGCGCCGCCCGGCGCGGATGGAACGGTGGCAGGCGAGCCGCGCCAGGGCCGCATCCAGCTTCGCTTCCAACGCCAAAGGCGCACCGGATTCGGCGAATTCTTCCGCCAGGTCGCGCAGCAGGCTGGCGGCATCAGGTTCTTTCAAGGCGGCGGGCACGCCGCGCACCAGCACCGCACCGGGGCCGAAGGCTTCAATCTCGAGTCCCAGCCTGGCTAAAATCTCAGCTTCCGCCAGCAGCCTTGCGGCGTCCATGGGCGCAAACTCCACCACCACCGGCACCAGCAAGGGCTGGGTGGTAATGCGCCCTTCCATAAACTGCGCGCGCAGGCGCTCCTCTGTCAGCCGCTCATGGGCGGCGTGCTGGTCGATGATAACAAGCGAGCCATCCGGCGCCTGTGCCAGCACGTAAGTGTCCAATATCTGCGCCAGCGGCGCGCCGAGCGGGTGGTCTGTCTCCGGTTCAGGTTCCTGAAACACCGCCCGAGCCACGGGCAGGGCCGCCAGTGCCAGCTCCGCCTCGGCAAAGCCGCGCGCGGTGCTTTTGGGCATGGCGGGCAGCGGGTAGAAGCTGCGCCCGGGCAAGGCCGCCACCGGCGCGCTTGCCAAATTTACAGGCACGGAAAGCGCTCTTCCAATCGCCCCAATTACCAGGCTGCGGATGCCGTTCTGGTCGGCAAAGCGCAATTCTGATTTGGCGGGGTGCACATTCACGTCCAGCGCGTCATCTGGCAGGTCCAGCCGCAGGGCAGCCACGGGAAAGCGCCCGGCGGGAATCACGTCCCGGTAGGCGAGCCGCAATGAAAGACGCAGCATGGAATCTTGCACCGGGCGGCCATTCACCACGAAGCTTTGTAATTGCGAGGTGGCGCGGTTGAGGCTGGCCGGGCCGATAAGGCCAGAGAGCCGTACATCGTCCCGCTCAGCCATCAAAGGCAGCATGGTATTGGCGGCTTCGCGGCCAAACAAGGCGGCAATGCGGGCGGTTTCCTCCTGGGCGGGCAGGTCAAACACCACCCGCTCGTCTGAAACCAGGCGAAACGCCACATGCGGGGCGGCAAGGGCGAGGCGCCATACGGTGCGCTCCGCCGCTTCGGCCTCGGCGCGGGGGGAGCGCAGGAATTTCCGCCTTGCGGGCGTGGCGTAGAACAAATCTTCGGCAATGGCGCGCGTGCCCTTTATTCCTGGCACCGGCCGCGCTGCGGTCACCACCCCACCCGCCACGTCAATCCGCCAGGCGGAATCTTGGGCCCCCGGGCGGCTTATCAGCGTTAGCCGGGCGGCCGCCCCTATCGAAGGCAGCGCCTCACCCCGGAAGCCCAGCGTGGAAATCTGCACCAGCATGTCGTCTTGCAGTTTGGAGGTCGCGTGGCGCTCAATGGCCAGTGGCAGCTCAGCTTCCGGTATGCCGCACCCGTCATCGATAATCTCGATCCGCTCGACCCCACCACCCGCCAGAATCACCTCAATCCGCTTCGCCCCGGCATCCAGCGCGTTTTCCACCAGCTCTTTCACCGCCGCTGCCGGGCGTTCAATTACCTCTCCGGCGGCGATACGGTTGATGGTGGTCTCAGCGAGGCGGCGTATGGGCATTGCCCTTCATACCATGCGTACCCGAGTCCTGCTTGCAGGCGCTTCACGAAAGAAAGTTTCCCTGCAATAGTGATTTTGCCCCAATCGCGGAGATCGCCCCATGAAAATCCTCGTCTTTCAACACGCCGTATCGGAACATCCCGGCAGCTTCCGCGACGTGATGAAAGCCCGTGGCTGCACCATGCATGCCGTGGAGCTGGATGAGGGCGAGGCGATTCCGCCGTTGGACGATTTCGATGCGCTGCTGGTGATGGGCGGGCCGATGGATGTATGGCAGACCGCCAAACACCCCTGGCTGCTGGATGAAATGGCGGTGATTGCCCAATGGGTGAAAGCCGGGCGGCCCTATCTCGGCATGTGCCTTGGCCACCAGCTTCTGGCGCAGGCGCTGGGCGGCGAGGTTGGGTTGATGAATGCCCC
This sequence comes from Rhodospirillales bacterium, assembly GCA_028866335.1. The sequence continues at coordinate 81 of JAGWIL010000137.1, read as the reverse complement.
AGAAGTGGGGATGAGCCGGGTGGAGATCGCGCCTGACCCCATTTTCACAGGCCTGCCCGCCGCCTGGCCTTGCCTGCAATG
>JAGWIL010000136.1 GCA_028866335.1 Rhodospirillales bacterium | reverse complement strand
CCGGACCAAATTTTCGTAATGGGGCATTCCGCTGGCGCCTATAACGCGGCCATGCTGGCGCTGGACCCGGAATGGTTGGCACCTTTCGGTCTTTCCCCAAACCGCAATATCGCCGGGTTTATCGGTCTGGCCGGACCTTATGATTTCCTGCCGCTTCAAGACCCGGTGCTGAAAAAGATTTTCGGCCCGCCAGACCAGCTCGCGCGCACCCAGCCGATCAACTTCGTGACCCCTGGCGCGCCACCAGCCTTTCTCGCCGCCGGTACGGCCGACCACACAGTTAACCCAGGCAACACCAGCCGTTTGGCTGCGCGTCTGGCGCAGGCAGGAGACAGCGTGACCGTCAAGCTCTATCCCGGCATCAACCACACCAAACTCATCGGTGCCTTTTCACCGCTGCTGCGCTGGATGGCACCTGTGTTCAAAGACAGCCTGGCCTTTATCCATCACACCCCGCCAAAGCAGAGGAGTGGCCCATGAGCTTTGCCGCAACCATTACCAACGCCGCCGAGCGCCACAAAATTCCAGACAGCCTGTTACGTTTTGGCATAGGGCAATTCGTAGCCCGCACAGACCGAAGCCTGGCGCGCAACCCCGCCGAAACAAAAGCTTTCGCTCGGGATATGGCGGGCTTTCCCATTGCCGTGCACACGCAGGACGCCAACCGCCAGCATTACGAATTGCCGCCGGAATTCTTCGGGTTGGTTTTGGGGCCACGGCGCAAATATTCCTGCTGCCTTTACCCCACCGGCCGCGAGACCCTGGCGGAAGCAGAACTATGTGCGTTGGAAGCAACCGCCACCCACGCAGAGCTTGCCGACGGGCAGGATATTCTGGAGCTGGGCTGCGGCTGGGGCTCCTTAACGCTGTTCATGGCGCAACGCTTTCCCGCCGCGCGCATCACCGCCGTTTCCAATTCCACGCCGCAGCGTTTGTACATTGAAGCTCAGGCGGCGGCACTGGGCCTCAATAATCTGCGCGTCGTCACGGCGGACATGAATGAGTTTCAACCAAGCCAAAACTTTCACCGCGTTGTGTCGGTGGAAATGTTCGAGCATATGGCCAATTGGCGGGACCTGCTGGGGCGCGTGCGCTCCTGGCTCGCACCCAGCGGCAAGTTGTTCATTCACGTTTTCACCCATGCCGCCAGCCCTTATCGCTTCAATCATCTTGATGACGCGGACTGGATTGCCCAGCATTTCTTCACCGGCGGCATCATGCCGAGCCACGGCCTTGCCGGGGCATTCCCTGATCTCTTCACCATTGAGCAAGACTGGCGCTGGAACGGCACGCATTATGCCCGCACGGCCGAGGATTGGTTACGCAATTACGACCTCCATGCCGTGGAAATTCGGAAGTTGCTGAAACAGGTTTATGGTGCCGAGGCTTTTGTTTGGGAACGCCGCTGGCGGCTGTTTTTCCTGGCGACAGCCGGGTTGTTCGGCCATGGCGGCGGCGAACCATGGGGTGTGAGCCACTATCTGCTCACCCCGGCAGCTTGATCGTCTGTGTATATGCCGGGCTGGCGGTAACGCTGGCCATGGCTCTGGCCTGGGTTGTGCAGCGTGCAACTGGCAATGCGGGCTGGGTGGATGTTTTTTGGACCTTCTCTTCAGGCATCGCACTCGCCTTTGTAGCGTTGGCGGCACCAGGGGCCGTTTGGCGGCACATTCTGTTGGCTGCATTGCTTGTTGTGTGGGCCGGGCGGCTGGGCGGGCATGTAGCCTTGCGGGTGATAAGCAGCCCGGAAGACACCCGCTATGCCATGATGCGCACTGCGGCAGGCCAGAAATTTCAGGCACAGATGCTGGGCCTGGTGGCGGGGCAAGGCCCGGTGACGGGGCTGCTGGCTGTTTCAGTCTATCTCGCTGCCGCGCAGCCCGCGCTGCAACTGCGATTTGCGGACATTGCCGGCGTGGCCTTACTGCTGCTGGCTTTTGCGGGCGAAGCCCTGGCAGACCAGCAATTGCGCGCCTGGCGGGCAAAGCCAGAAAACCATGGCGGCATTTGCGAGGATGGTCTTTGGGCGCTCTGCCGCCACCCGAATTATCTGTTTGAGGCTGTGGCCTGGCTGGCCTATCCGGTTATGGCGCTGGTGCCTGGGCAGCCTATCACCTGGCTCTCCGTCATCGCCCCTGTTCTGATGTTTCTGGTATTGCGTTATCTTACCGGCGTGCCACCGCTGGAGGCCGCCATGCTGGCCCGCCGTGGCGATGCCTATAAGGCCTACCAGGCCCGCACCAATGCCATGTGGCCGCGCTGGCCCTGGGCCAACAGGTAGCTATAACGCAGTTTGCCTGGCGTTAAAGCGCCGCCAATGCTCCAGTAGTTCAATCCAGTAAACTGTGGCAAACTGCCCTGGCGGCTAGCCGGGGCGTTCGCCGCATTGAATTGGAGGCGAGAGCGTGGTTGAGCATCTGGCGAGATTGACCACCGGAGTTCCCGGTCTGGACGCCATATTGGGCGGGGGATTTGTTGAAGGCGCTTCCTATATCGTCCAGGGCAGCCCAGGCGCCGGAAAAACCATATTAAGTAACCAGATCGCGTTCTCGCAAGCCGCAGGCGGCCACCCTGTTCTGTACGTGACCTTGCTGGCCGAAACCCATGACCGGCTTTTCCAGTCGCTTTCAACCTTGTCCTATTTCGACAATATGGCCCTGGGAGACAAGATAAAATACGTCAGCGTTTTTCAATGCTTGCGGGACGAGGGCCTTGATTCGGTTGTAAAACTTATCCGCGAGGAAACGCAGCGGCAAAGTGCCAAGCTTCTGGTGTTCGACGGCTTGTTGAACGCGCGTGACCGCGCGGAAACCGAGCTCGACGTTAAAACTTTTGTTGCCGCCATCCAGAGCCAGGCCGCGTTTGTGGGCTGCACGGTGCTGTTTTTAACCAGCACGCGTTTACAGGAGAGCAACCCCGAGCACACCATGGTGGACGGAGTTCTGGATTTATCCGACGAGCTGATCGGCGAGCGCGCATTTCGCCGGCTGCAAGTGCGTAAATCCCGTGGCAGCGCGGCGCTGGGTGGTTTCCATCAATTCGTGATTAACGATGACGGCGTTACGGTGTATCCCCGGCTCGAAGCATTTTTACCCGCTCCGTCCACTCATAATCCCCCTAGCAGTGCGCGCATTCAAACCGGTGTCAGCGGGTTTGAGCAGTTGACCGGCGGGGGCTTGCCGGAAGGCTCCGTGACCATTTTGATGGGGCCGCCAGGAAGCGGAAAAACCTCGCTGGGCCTCACTTTCTTCAGCCTGGCCTCGGCTTCTCAACCAGCCTTGTATTTCAGCTTTTTTGAAACGCCGGAAAGGCTGCTCATGCAGGCCGCGGCTTTTGGGCTGAAGATTGAACCGCTGATTTCATCAGGCGCGGCGGAAATTATTTGGAACCCGCTAACCGAGAATATCATGGACAAGCTGGCACACCAGCTTCTGGACGCGGTGAAGCGAAGTGGCGTCAGGCGCCTGGTTATCGATGGCATCAACGGCTTTGAACGCGCGGCCGTCACACCAGGGCGCCTGGTCGAGTTTTTTGCATCGCTCACCAATGAATTGCGGGCCTTGAATGTAACCACGATCATGACCTGGGAAGTGCGGAATCTTTTTGGCAACACAGGCACCAGCCCGTTGCCGGATATCTCAGCACTTCTGGATAATCTTATTGTTATTCGAACAGAGAAAAAGGATTCAACCACAAAGCGATTGATCTCTGTTCTAAAGTTAAGAAATAGCGCGTTCAGCCCATCTGATTTTGAGCTAGAGTTCTCGGCATCTGGTCTGTCGATTTCTTCCTTCGACGAGTCCGGCACATCGCAAATCGAAAAAGGTTGATCCGGCGTATGTGGCAAGCGAGGACAATGAGATGGCTCTGATTGTCGTCGTAGACGATGAGTTTCTGCTTGCGGATTATCTCGCCAGCCTTCTCATTGATGAAGGCCATGAAGTTGTGACCGCGGCACATGGCCGCGCCGGGCTGCAACTTATCCGCGAGCGCAAACCAGCGCTTTTAATCACCGATTTCATGATGCCGCTGATGACCGGGCTGGAACTGGCCCAAGCCATCGCCGCCGATGCCGAGCTTGCGGATATTCCGATCATTCTTGTCACCGGGGGGCAGGGCCTTATCGCGCGCGACTATGGCGATCTGTTCGATGAGATTTTTGACAAACCCTACGATCAAAAATTAATGCTCGAAGCGGTCAAGCGCCTTACGGCAACGCCCCGGAACGAGGGTTAGTGCCCCGCAAGGGTTTTATCTCATGCTGCGGTTTTCCTGAATTACGAACTCGAAATATCCGAGGGACAGTTAAAGCGGCTTGTGTTACGCATAACGGGCTGATCCGACACCAAAAAGAATAAAATCACATCAGAGAGGTAATAATGGCAGACACTGAATCGGGCACGCCATTGCAGGCGAGGCTTAAATCCAATTCTGTCGGGCTGGCCGGCGCGGTTATCATGTCCGCCGCCATCATGGGCCCCGCCGTCTCAACCTTCTTCAATCCGCAATTTTCCACGCCGTTTTCCGGACCGGCGACGCCTTTTGTTTATTTTGCCTGCCTTATCGCCATACTCATCACCGCCAGCGGTATAATGGAGATGGCGGCGGAAACCCCCAGTTCCGGGTCTTTCTATACCTATGTCGCGCAGGGGCTCGGCCCTCATGCTGGCTTTGTGACCGGCGGCCTGATGTTTCTGGCTTATGCGCTGCTGCCGCCTATCGAAGTGGCCTTGATCGGCGCTTACCTGCAACAGACCATCCAGCAGGAATTTGGTGTCAATATCCCTTGGTGCCTCATCTCCATCATCCCCTGGGGCTTCATGACCTTTCTGGCGCTGGAAGGTGTGCAAAGTTCTCTACGCACGGCAATGGTCTTGTTCACAATCGAGGTGGCCGTGGTGCTGACGATGGCAATTATCGTGGTGGCCATGGGCGGCGCGCATGGCCTCACCGTGCAGCCATTGTCACCAGCCTCCTCGCCCCACGGCGTGCA
>JAGWIL010000135.1 GCA_028866335.1 Rhodospirillales bacterium | reverse complement strand
GGCTTGTGTGCCTTCAACGCGAGGGATACCCCGGCCAGCGTGCCCCCGGTGCCGCAGGCGCAGGTAAAAGCATCCACCTTCCCGCCGGTTTGTTTCCAAATCTCCTGCCCCGTGGTGGCGCGGTGGCCCTCCCGGTTGGCCAGATTATCGAACTGGTTGGCCCATACCGCCCCCAGCTCCTCCGCCAAACGGCGGGAGACATGCACGTAATTTCCGGGGTCTTTGAAGGGCTTGGCCGGCACCAGCCGCAAATCCGCGCCGATCATCCGCAAGAAATCAATCTTCTCCCGGCTTTGCGTCTCCGGCATCACGATGACAGATTTATAGCCCAGTGCATTGGCCACCAGCGTTATGCCAATGCCGGTATTGCCCGCCGTGCCTTCCACAATAGTGCCGCCGGGCTTTAGCACGCCGCGCGCCTCGGCATCGCGGATAATCGCCAGCCCGGCACGGTCTTTCACTGAGCCACCGGGCGAGCAGAACTCCGCCTTGCCCAGAATCTCGCAGCCTGTGGCGGCGGAAGCCCGCTTCAGCCTGATGAGAGGGGTGTTGCCGATCGCGCCGATCAACCCGTCCGCCACTGTTTCCATTCGTAACCGTCCTCGCTATGCTGCGTGCATAAGACTCATGGAGGGTATTATGATCGAAGATGTGTCACCGCGACAGGTCTGGGAAGCCTTAATGAGCAATCCGGATGCGGTTTTGTGCGATGTGCGTACCAATGCCGAGTGGAACTTCACCGGCCTGCCGGATTTAAGCCAGACCGGCAAACAGCCGGTACTGAACCAGTGGCAGGTGTTTCCCACCATGCAGCCTAACCCGAAATTCATGGAGGCGCTGGCCGCCGCCCATGTGGGGCCAGAGGCGCATGTGTATTTCATCTGCCGCTCCGGTGCGCGCAGCATGGCCGCCGCGCAGACTGCCAAGGCTGCGGGGTTCAAACATGTTTATAATGTGAAAGATGGGTTTGAAGGCCCGCCGGACGCCCGCGGGCACAGAGGCACCGTGGCGGGATGGAAGGCTGAGGGACTACCCTGGCGGCAGGGGTGATCAAACGCAAGGGAACGGCATGGAGTGGATCACCAACAAATAAATCACTCTGTTATCTACGCCATTGAGGTAGTCGGTTATTTTGTCGACCGGACTCTAAACCATCCTGTTTTTATCACCTTAATTGGACCTATTGCCGCCGCCTTCTTTGGAACTTGGGGGGCGCAAAAGCTGGCAGAACGTCAAGCCAGACGCAAAGAGCTAATTCTTCAAATTAATGGAATTAATCTTGCAATTGCTTATACTGTTGGGATTGTTCAAACATTTATCAATTTTAAAAAGCAAATTGTCCTGCCAACTTCCAACGAATATAAAAAAACCGTTTCCGAGAGAAATGCCTTTTTGACAAGCAAAAGCGATTCAATACCGCCTAAGTTTCATTGCATTTTAAAAATGAAAAACTTTCACTCAGTCTGGACGCCCATTGAAGATTTAAAGGGAATTTTCTCTAGCAAATTTGTTGCTAATTCAAATTCTTTACTTTTGTTGGTCAGACTTTCAGAGTTTATAACTATTTTAAATGAGTTTCTTTTACAAAGAAATGATTTCATTTCTGAATATCGAAAGATGCCGATGTCCGAAGATGATAAAGCTTCACTTTACTTTGGTGAACTAATCTCTAGGGGCCATATCGATGAACGATACAAAAATCTTATGAAAATTATACCAGAGACAACAGACGATTGTATTGGTTTCGCCGTAGTACTTTATGAGACTCTATACCAAATCGGGACGAAAGCTTCTGCGCAATTAAAGAAGCGGGGTCTACATGTTTATAAAACTGAATTTTTATACAAAGAGCTTATCCCGGATCTAGAAAAATATTACCCACTAACAGGAAAAAACCAGAATTAAACTCCAAACACCACCACACTCTCGACATTCTCCGAGAACGGAAACTGGTCAATCGGCGTGGCGTTTAGCACTTTATACCCTGCCTGCCTCAGCAATCCCGCATCATGCGCCAGGGCATCCGGGTTGCAGCTTACGTAAATAATCCGCGCCACACCTGCACCCGCCAGAAACTTCATTTGCGGGCCAGCTCCGGCAAAAGGCGGGTCCAGCACCACGGCGTCCGCCCCCTTAAAATCCTGAACCAGCAGCGGGCGCCTGTATAAATCCCGCCGGGTTATGGTCACGCGCCCGGCGAGCCCCGCCGCACGCATGGCTTTATCAGCGGCGAAAACAGCAGCCTCGTCGCCTTCATACGCCTCCACCCGCGCCTTCTGCGCCAGGGCGAAACTCAGCGTGCCGCAACCTGCAAAAAGCTCAATAATCCGGCTTTTATTTCGCAGCTTCGGCAGCCCCACCAGCATCGCCTCGGTTATCGCCGCCTCGCCCTCCGGGCTTGCCTGCAAAAACCCGCCGGGCGGAGGTGTCACCTCCACATTTGCAAACCGCAGCACCGGGTTGGCCAGCATAATCACCGGCTCTGGCGAACTCTTAGGCTCGGCCACGCAAATGCGCGGCGCGTTATGCTCGCGCGCAAAGGCAATCAGCCGCGTTCTGTCCGGCTGGGTGAGCGGGGCATCGGCGCGCAGCAGAATATCCGGCCCGTTATCCAGCCAGTTTATCACCACGGAGGCCTCGCGCCGGAAGCAGTTCAGGCTGCGTAGCAGCACGCGCAAGGGCGGCAGCAGGGGCAGGAAACCAGGGTGCAGCAGGGTGCATTCCTGCATGTCCACCACGTCCGATGAGCGTGCGCGGTGCAGCCCCAGGGTAATTTCCGTGCCCTTGCGGCTGGCGGCTAAATCCACCCGGCGGCGGGTGTGCAGCGGCACCTGCACCAGTGCCGCCACCTCCACCCCCGCATAACCCGCGCGGGAAAGGGCGTTCGCCAGCAAAGCGCGCTTGTTTGGCTGGTCGCGGTTATCGCTGGCGCAACCGCCACAAATACCGAAATGAACGCAGTGAGACACGGCTCAGGCCGCGATGTCTGAGCCGTTATCCCCCGGGCCGCCATTGCCATTCTGGCCATCATCGGCCACAGCCGCAGCGCCACGACGGCGGATGAGCATGAAGGCCGGAACATTGTTACCAAAACCTTGCACCGCCGGGCCATTATCGCGCTCGCCACGGTAGTCCCCGCGCTCACCACGGTCATTGTCTCTGCTGCGCTCGCGGCGTTCAGCGGGCTTGCGCTCCGCGTCTCGCTCAGGCCGGGGTGCACGTTCCTGCCGCGCCGGGGCCTCGGCCTTGCGCTCCGGCTCCTTCGCAGGCTCCCGTTCCTTGCCACGGCCCCGTTCGCGCCCATTCTCACGGCCACCACGGCTGGCCCCGCGCCCACGCTTGCGGCCATCCTCGTCAGACCATTCAGCCGGGTCCAGCCCCTCAATCGCTATGCGCGGAATCGTGGCATTAATCAGTTTCTCCACCGCTTCAACCGCCAGCTTGTCGCCAGGTGCTGCCAGCGTATAGGCTTTGCCCTCGCGCCCGGCGCGGCCCGTACGGCCAATGCGGTGCACGTAATCCTCGGCGTGGTGCGGCACGTCGAAATTGAACACATGGCTTAGCCCGCCAATATCAATGCCGCGCGCCGCGACATCCGAGCAGACGAGAATTTGCAGATCCCCGGCCTTGAACTTCTCCAGCGTGGCAAAGCGCACGCTCTGCGCCAGATCGCCATGCAGCGCACCGGCGGCGAAACCATGCTTGAGCAGGGATTTGAGCAGAATATCCACATCGCGCTTGCGGTTGCAGAACACCAGGGCGTTCAGCCCCTCCTCGCCGCGCAGTAACCGGCGCAGGGCCTCGCGCTTGTCGTGCTCGTTCACCAGCACCAGGCCAGAGGTGATGGTGGTGGCAACCGATGCCGGGCGAGAAACGCTGATCTGCTTGGGGTTGGTGAGAAAAGCATCCGCGAGGCGGCGAATTTCCGGCGCCATGGTGGCGGAGAAAAACAGCGTCTGCCGGGTGGTGGGCAGCATCGCCACAATGCGCTCAATATCCGGAATGAAGCCCATATCCAGCATCCGGTCGGCTTCGTCGATCACCAGTACCCGCACATCGCGCAGCAGCAGCCCGCCGCGCTCGAACAGATCGATCAACCGGCCGGGGGTGGCGATCAGCACATCCACGCCCTTGGTGAGCACTGCCTTCTGGTCCGCCATGCTCTCGCCGCCAATCAGCAGCGCATGGTTCAGCTTCAGGTTCTTGCCGTATTGAACGAAATTTTCCGCCACTTGCAGCGCCAGCTCGCGCGTCGGCTCCAGAATAAGCGAACGCGGCATCCGCGCGCGGGCACGCGAGCCCGCCAGAATATCGAGCATCGGCAGGGTAAAGCCAGCGGTTTTGCCGGTGCCGGTCTGGGCCACGCCCAGCACATCCTGCCCCATCAGCACAACCGGAATGGCCTGCGCCTGAATGGGCGTGGGCTTCAAATAACCCTTCTCGGCCAGCGCACTCAAAATCGGCTCGGAAAGGCCCAGCGCCGCGAAATCAACCGCTTCAGCCGGTGCGGGTTCCGCCTCCGGCGTAATGGCCTGGGTTTCAACTGGCTCGGCGTCGTTCGTATCGGACAAAAATTGGCTCTCTCGTGGTGTGTGGCGCAGCAGTGCGCCGAGCGCGGATCGCGCCCAGGTCAATGCGCCCCGTATCGGCAATGAGCGCCGCAAAGTCAAGGATCGCAACAGGAAACTGCCATTCCAGCGGCATCCAGCGCCTCCAGAATCGGGCAATCGGGCCGGTCATCCCCATGGCAGGTGGCGGCCAGGCGCTTCAAGGTGCGGCTCATTGCCGCCAGGGAAGCGGCTTTTTCGTCTAGCTCCTGAATATGCCGCAATGCGATGGCCTTCACCTCGGCGGAGCTGCGCCCTTTATCGCGCCAAAGCGAAAGCAGCTGGCGAATATCCTCGAAGGAAAACCCAAGGTCCCGCGAGCGGCGGATAAAGCCAAGCTCGTGCAGCTCCGCCTCGTTATAATGGCGGTAGCGGTTTTCCGTGCGCAAAGGCGC
>JAGWIL010000134.1 GCA_028866335.1 Rhodospirillales bacterium | reverse complement strand
CCACCCATGGCCATAGTGAGCTGCTGGAGCAATTTCAGCTTGCTCATGGAGTAGCGATCGCCTTCCGGCAGGCTCATCACCATGCCCAAAGCCCGGCCACGCGGAATGATAGTGGCCTTATGCACAGGGTCGCATTCCGGCAGGGTAATAGAGCAGATGGCGTGCCCACCTTCATGGTAGGCGGTCATCTTCTTTTCATCGTCCGACATGACGAGCGAGCGGCGTTCCGCCCCCATCATCACCTTGTCCTTCGCGTGCTCAAATTCCGCCATGGCGACCACACGCTTCCCGATGCGCGCCGCCAGCAATGCGGCCTCGTTCACAAGGTTCGCGAGGTCGGCACCCGAGAAACCCGGCGTGCCGCGCGCGATGGTTTTGGCATCCACGTCCGATGCCAAAGGCACCTTGCGCATATGCACTTTCAGAATCTTCTCACGGCCCATCACGTCCGGGTTAGGCACCACCACCTGGCGGTCGAAACGGCCCGGGCGCAGCAATGCCGGATCCAGCACATCCGGCCGGTTGGTCGCGGCGATCAAAATCACACCTTCATTGGACTCGAACCCGTCCATCTCCACCAGCATCTGGTTCAGCGTCTGCTCGCGCTCGTCATTGCCGCCGCCAAGCCCGGCACCACGGTGGCGGCCCACAGCGTCGATTTCATCGATGAAGATGATGCATGGCGCGTTTTTCTTGCCCTGCTCGAACATGTCCCGCACGCGGGAGGCACCCACGCCAACAAACATCTCAACAAAGTCAGAGCCCGAGATCGTAAAGAACGGCACATTGGCTTCACCTGCGATGGCGCGGGCCAGCAACGTTTTACCAGTACCGGGCGGCCCCACCAGCAAGCAGCCTTTAGGAATTTTACCGCCCAGGCGCTGGAACTTCTGTGGGTCGCGCAAAAATTCCACAATTTCCTGCAACTCGCCCTTGGCTTCGTCGATGCCCGCCACGTCCTCAAACGTCACCCGCCCCTGCTTCTCGGTCAGCAGCCGGGCGCGAGATTTGCCAAAACCCATGGCTCGGCCGCCGCCGCCTTGCATCTGGCGCATGAAAAATATCCACACACCCAAAATCAGCAACATCGGCGCCCAGTTAAGCAGCGCACGCAGCAGCGGGTTCATGCTGTCGCCTTCCGGCTTCGCCGTTACGTTCACACCGGCGCTTGTTAACTTAGACACCAAAGACGGGTCAGACGGCGCATAGGTCTCGAAGCTTTTGCCATCCTTCGTACTGCCGGTGATGTCGCTCCCGACGATAACAACGCTCTGAACCTGGTTATTTGTAACCTCGTCGAGGAAGCTGGAATAGGCAATTTCGGATGAATCGTTTTGGGTGCTGGTCGGCTGAAAAACATTAAACAGCACAACCAAAAACAAAGCCACAACAACCCATAACGCAATATTTCGACCCAGATTATTCATCTAGACTTTTCCAATTCTTTCAGTCGGTTCCTCCGCCCTGCAATAGGCACGGAGTTTCGCTTCGAACACATTTGGGCATATTGCACAGAATTCCTAGCCCAGCACAAATAAATCGTGTGACAGATTGGAGCGCGATGACTTCAGGTTCGCTCACTTCAGGAGCGAGCCTGAAGTCTGAATCGCCCTCTACTTCATTGTTTTAGAAGCGGATTCAGATTTTAGATCGGATCACTTCGTCATCCGAGCTAAAATCATCCGGCTCTAAATCTGAAAAGGCCGGGGAGTGGCGGGCATGGGCGGGCAAAAAAGGGCCGGGGCCGGAAAAATTACGCCCCCTTGCGCATCCCGCAACGCCGGCAAGCTGCGCAGCACGAAACTGGGCAAACCGCCAAATCCACGAAACTTCGCCGCATCGTGGCCTAATGCACCGAAGCTTACCATGCCGTGCGGCTCTGTAAGAACAAAGCGTTCATCCCAAACCACATGGCTAGCTGCTGGCACGGGTGGAGCGCAAGCTGCAGGCTCCCGCGCCAGCAACCATCCCGGTCCCAACCGGCCAGCGGGCGCAATCCGTACCCCGCCCAACGTTGCCGGGCGCAGGCAAGCAGCCAGGCGGTGCACCGCCTCTTGCCGAGGCGAATAAGCGCGCCCGCCGATTGTTCTCAGCAGCACGCTCAATGCCGCCTGTGGTGCGGCGGCGGCGTCAAGCACCGCATAGCCTTCAGGATAAAGCCGGGCGTGCCGAGCGATAAAATCCGCCGTCTCCAGCTCTACCGCCACACGCCCAACCACATCCCCAGGAGGTAAGCCCTCGCCTGCCTGGCGAACCCTGACCCGCTCGAACTTGATAGATTGGTTGGAGGGGTCTTCCACCCACTCCATCCCTACTTCGCGCAGATAATCCCGCAATGCAGCCGAACGAATACCCAGTAACGGGCGGATCAACACCACCTCGTTTCGCGCACTCCAACTTGCCATGCCTTCCGTACCACCAGGGCCACGCCGGGCGCGCATCGCCACGGTTTCATGCTGGTCGTCCTGATGATGGCCGAGTGCGAGGTATAAAAACCCCGCCTTTACCGCTGCCTCAGCCAGCGCATTGTGGCGGGCGTAGCGGGCGCGCTCCTGCATGGCGGGGCCATGGCACAAATTCAGTTCGAGAATCCGGCTTTCAATACCCCGTGCGCCCAGGCGGCTGGCCGTCAGCCTCGCCTCGTTGGCGGATTCTTCCCGTAGCCCATGCTCCGCGATGAGCGCCAGGACCGCTCCACCCCGGGTTTGGCAGTACTCCTGGGTCAGCAATGCCAGAGCTGTACTATCGGCCCCACCGGACACAGCCACCGCCATACGCGGCACCCCTGCTTGCGGCAAAAGCCGCGGCATGGCTGCCGCAAAGGTGGCAGTTACTGGCAATGCGCGCGTTTGGATACCGCGTCGATATCGCTCTTCATCCCGGCCGAAGGCGTGGTGAACTGGCTGTTGAGCGATGCCAGCGTTTCACAAGCTTCCTGGTTTTGATGAATCGCGGCCAGCGAGGAGGCAAGACCCAGCATGGAGTGCGGCGCGTAAGTGCCATTCTTGTTCATGTTGTAGCTGTTGTAATACGCCACGGCGGCACTTTGGGAGTCGCCTTCGGCTGCATAACTCTGTGCCACCAGATACTGCGCCCGGTACGCCTGTGGTGCTGATTTATTGCTGGTAACTATGCCTTGCGCCAGTTTCTGCGCGGTGGCGTAATCATGCTTTCCGTAAGCGGCGATGGCCGCCTGCAACGCCGACTTCGGGTCGCTTGGCACCGCGGCTTGTGGTGGCGTGGGCGCGAGGGATGGCGCGGGGCCTGGCTGCGAGCCAGGGGCAGCACCCGGTGCCCCTGCTGGGGTGCCGCCCATCTGGAACTTCAGATCGCCGATTTCTTTCTGCGTCTGGTCATTCTGGGTCTGCACCTGGTGTTGAAGGTCTGAAACCTGCCCGTTCAAGCTTTGCACCTGGGCCTGCAATTGCTGCACTTGTGTCAACAGCGTGGGAACCAGCGAATTAGCGGATCCGCCGCTCGGGGGCGGGGCGGTGGTTCCGCCCAACGACGATGCGCCATTGCCCCCGCCCTGGGTCTGAAGTTGTTGCATCTGCTGCTGCAACTGCAAAATCTCATTTTGCAGGGCAATGCCTTCCTGGCTCTGAATCAATGGCTGGGCGGAGGCACCCAGCGGCACGAGCAACGCGGCGGCAAAAAACGGAACACGATAGCGCATTGAAACTCCAGTCTGAGCCTTCGGATGCAGGTAGATATAGACGCGCCTACGCCCAAAACAAAACCGGCGGCCTTTGCAGGCCGCCGGCTGAAACATTCCCCGGAGAAACCAGGAATGTAATTAGTGGCAGTTCTGCGGGTTGAAACCCTGAACCGAGGTGATGGCGTTACGGTTCTGGGCATAGGCAGACTCGTCATTGCCAGCAGCAACCGGGCAATCCTTACCATAAGAGATAGTCTGGATGCGCGAAGACGTCACACCCTGAGCAACCAGGTAGTCACGTGCAGCGTTGGCACGGCGCTGGCCGAGAGCCAAGTTGTAGGTCTCGGTGCCGCGCTCGTCGGCGTTACCCGCAACCATCACGTTCACGGAGGGGTACTTGGCAAGCCAGGCAGCCTGCTTGCCCAGGGTCGCGTCTGAATCGCTGGACAGGCTGGACTGATTGAACGCGTAGAAAACGCGGTCGCCAACATTGGCAACCAGGTCCGTTTCGGAGCCCGGAACCGGGCCGGTCGAGGCTTCAGCACCGGTTCCGGTGTTGGAAGCTGTGGAGGCGGGGTTGGAGGAGCAAGCTGCCAGCAGGGCAAGGCCGGCGAAAGCGCCCAGTGCTTTGATTTTCATGGTAGGAACCGATCCCTGTCCGAAATTGGGTGAGCAGAATTTAGCCATTTGGTTGCGTAACCACGATGATTACACACACCTTGCGGCTGTACTCTCCCCGGCTGGGAAGGGTCAAGCGCCACATTAGCTAAATTGTTCATCTTTCGACAGTTTCTACGGCTCTGATGATTTTCTTCACGTCTGTTGATTATTTGTAACACCTTTGAAAAGCATAATTTTCACCCCAACATGGCCACGCAAGCCATGCCTTGGCTTGACATTTCCTGCGGCGCGCGGTCTGCCCTGCCCCTGAATACAAAGGCAAACTCAAGATGCAGAGCAATCATTTGAAGGACTTGGTGGAAACTGCCCTCCCCGCCATCGCGGCTGCAGACGCGGTTTCGCTGGAGGAGTTGCGGGTCTCCCTGCTCGGCAAAAACGGCAATGTGACGTTGCTGTTAAAATCTTTGGGCGGGATGGATGCCGATGCCCGCAAAGCCGCGGGTGCCGAGATAAATCAAGCAAAAACGCAGATCACCGATGCTCTTTCCGCACGACGCGCGATTCTGGATTCGCAGGCGTTGCAACAAAAGCTCGCCGCTGAACATATCGACGTCACCCAGCCCCCCCGCCCAGATTTTTCCGGCACCATTCATCCACTCTCGCGCACGCAGGAAGAGCTGGCCGCGATCTTCGCTGCAATGGGTTTCAGCATCGCCGAAGGGCCGGATATC
>JAGWIL010000133.1 GCA_028866335.1 Rhodospirillales bacterium | reverse complement strand
GGCCCCAGCCATGGGTGCGCAAAGCCGCCACGCGCCCGCGCAAATAGGCTTCAAGCCAGCGGTCTTGCTGTTGAAAATGCTGGGAGCGGAGGAACATGCCCTCCTGCCAGATAACGCGGTTGGTCCAGCTCACGGCAAGGCTCGCATTTTCTTCAACTCTCCCAAGCTTCGTCCCCGGACGCGCCGGGCTATTATTGCGGCTTACGCATCAACCGCCAAGGGTCGCTGTCAGTCCGTTTATATGCAGTGTCAGCACGGTTGGGCCATGGGCGGCAACAGGTGCTGTAAGTTTCCAGGTGGAATGATTAATGTCGCGGAACAGCACCGCGACGCCCGCATTGGCCGCACCGGGCGTCAGGTTAATTGTTTCGGTGAGGTTCTGCCCCGGCGAGACGATATATTGCGCTGAACTTCCAAGCTCCTCGGTGCCCAGGGCCGCACTTTCATTGCCGGTAAGGGTGTACACATCTGCTGATTGGAACTTACCGGTGGCGGCAAGCTGGTAAACCCGCACGGCAACCGCCGTAGCCTGCCCGGAAGGATTTAGATTCTGCCCTGCCCCGCCAACGATGTTCAGCGTAAGCACAGGCGGGGGCGGCGGGGGTGGTGCCGCGCAACCGGCCAGCGCCAAACCGGCGGTGAGAATGGCGTATCTATTCATTACAACTCCCTGGCACTTATCTCGCGCAACGCGGTTTCATAGGCGCGGGCAAAAGATTTTCCGAACACGCTGTCGAAATCATCAGCCAACGCGCGGGTGATGGTTTCGTGAAGTTTCTCGTACGCCTCAAAAGCGCGGGCTTTTTTCTGCGCGGGCAGCAGGGTCATGCCGCCATCGGTTTGCAGCTTCGCCGGGTCCAGTTGCGCCAGCAGCGCTCGCACCGCGCCCTGCATCGCCGCCATGGTGGCCAGCTCGTGCAGGCGCATGTCGCGCAGCGCGTCGCTCACCGCCGCATCCGGTCCCATATCCACGCGCCGCCCCAGGCCGAGCAGTGCTGTCAGCGCGTCGTCATCATCGGCGGAGAATTTCAGCGGGTTATTGCCCCGGGCGCGGATCATCGTCTGCTCGATCCGGAATTCGCCCTTGATGCTGGCGCGCGCGATGAGAGCCTGGCGGATGCCGGAAACCACCGCGCGGAACGTGCCGCCCAGTGCCGTCATCAGCGCTTCGGGGTTAGCGGGGGAAGTGCCTTCCAGCCCGGCACCTTTCAGGAAGGCTGCTAGCAGCGCATCGCCACCGGCGGACGAAACCTGCGGCGCGGGCGGCTGCGGCATGGGGGCTGCAACCAGCGGCGGTGCGGGTGCGGGCGCGGGTGCGGGTGGCAGCGGGCGATTATCCGCCGCCTCGGCAAACGGGTTGGCCTCCGGCACCGGGCGCGGCGGCAGCGGTGCCGGCCGGCTGAAAGCCGCAGGCTCAGGGGCTGGCGCGGGTTTTGGCCCCGGCATGGGTGAGAGGTCCCAATCATCATCCTCCGGCAAGGTCTGCCGCGAGGCGGGCGGGCTGAACGCGTCGCTGAAGGATGGCGTATGGTCCGGCTGTGTCGGCACGCCGAGGAAATCGTCCTCCGCCCCGGCCAGCGGGTCAAACTGGCCCGGCAGCGTAACCGAGGGCGCGCGTGCCACCCCGCCAAATAGCGGGTCATCCGCCCCGAAGGCGGCGCTGGTGAAGCTGCTGGCGGACGGGGTGGGGGCTGGCGCGAACACATCCCCGCCAAACGGATCATCAAACGGCGAGCTTCCTTTGCCGAAGCTGGAGGCCCCGAACCCCTGGGCCTCGGCAATCCGCGCCTCGATCTCATAGGCCCCAAAGCGGATTCTGTCGCCATCGCGCAAATCGCGGATCTGGCCATTGCCCACCGGCTCGGCATCGCGGTTGAGATACGTGCCGTTGGTGCTGATATCCGCAATCGCCCAGCCGCCATTACGAAAAGCGATCACGCAATGGCGCTTGGAAAGCAGGCGCTCCGAATCCTGCATAATCCAATCGTTATCCGGCCCGCGCCCAATGCGAAATTCCCCGCCGGAAATCTGCTTGGTTTCGGGCGGCACCGCGTCCGGGCAGCGCAATACGGTGAGGGTGAGGGTCATGATTCCTCCGCGGGCAAGCGCCCCGGCCCGCCAGCGGCGATATCCTGTGCCGATTGCAGAAACATCGCCAAACGCTGCGGCTGGCGCGCGGCATCTGTGCGCACAGAGGCCAGTGCCACAGCGCCCGCCACGGCCAGGCCGGTAAGGTGGGGCGGCGGCGGCACAATGGGGGCATCCGCGGGGGCCAGGGAATCCCCACTCCAGAACGCGCCCACGCCCGCCCATGCCTCAGGGCTTTGAAAACCGGCGCGCTTGGCTTCTTCCATCGCGGCGCGGGCAAATTCCATGCTCTGCTGGCGCACCCAGCTTTCGGCCAGCTCGCGCACCTTGCGGTCGGCCTCTGGCAATTCCGCAGGGGCGGTATGGGCCGCGCACATGCAGGCCCACCACACGGCTTCGCGCTTGGGCAGGGCATGGGCCAGCACGCGCGTCGCCTCAATGCCAAACCCGGCCCGGGCCAGGGCGGCCACTACATCCCCCACATTTGCCAGCCCCGCCGCGCATTCCAGCGCCGCTTCCGGCAAGGCCGCGCGCTTCAGCACCAAAGCCAGGGCGGTGACAGATAATTTGTCTTGAGTTGTAGCACTCATCTTGTTTCCCCCTTCCCTGGCTTAAGAATTGATCATGGTCATGGCACCTTTAAGCTCCAGCATACCATCGCCCGAAACCTGAACGATGGCACCTTTCACCGCCGTTTGCGCTTGGCCAGTGATATTGACCTGTATACCGGTCACGTCCACTTCGGAAGCGGTGAGTTTAACGGTGCTGCCGCCAACCGTAAGGGTGATGGAGGAGGTGTCGATCTTGATCGAGCTACCGCCCACTTTCAGCGTGATGGACTGCGCCGCGCTGTGGGAAATTGTGCCCTGGCTCACATCCAGCGATTCATTGCCCTGCGAAACGGTGGTGGAAAGGTTCCCCTGCGAAACGGTCGTGGCGTAATCACCCTTCACCGTATCGGTTTTTTTGCCGTCTATCTTTACCGTCTCGTCCTTGGTGACGGTAACGCTGCGGTTGTTCTCAACCTCGACATTCAGGTCTTTTTCCGCGTGTAGAAAAACCGCCTCGCTGCCCTTGGTGTCGTCAATCGAGAATTCGCTGAAATTGGCGGTGCCGCCTTGCATCGTAGAACGCGTGCGCAAGCCGCTCTTGTTCTTCTCACTGGCGGCGAAAACCGGCTTGTTATTGCCGTTGAACAAACAGCCCACCACCATCGGGCGGTTCACATCGCCTTCCAGGAAGGCCACCACAACCTCCATGCCGATACGCGGAATATATTGCGTGCCCCAATTATTGCCAGACCACCCCTGCATCACCCGCACCCAGAGGGTTTTGTCCGTGGTGATGTCGCCTTCATGGTCGAACGGAAACTGCACCTGGATACGGCCGAGATCATCCGTGTAAATTTCTTCGCCCTGCGGCCCGATGACAATGGCGCTGTACATGCCCGCCATCACCGGCGGCAGGAAGGCGGCTTCCTCCTGATACGTCGTCTTCGACGGGAAGGCGATGATGCTGGCGGCGATGGATGCGCGGTGGCCGGCACCCCCGCCCGCCCGGTTACCGATGATATGGTAAGAGAGCGACTGGATGACATATTCCGTGTTGGCCGCAACAGGATCGTTCACCAAAGTGAACTTACCGCCCGCGACAAGATCAGCGATCTCGCCGGAACCAGTGTAAAGCTGCGCCCCGGCCTCAGCGGCCAGCATCCGGCTTTTCGCCAATGTGTTGGCATCGCTGGTTACGCCGCGCGTGGCGGGCCAGGCATAATGCGTGCGCTGCGAGGCAGCGGAGGCTTGCAAAACAGTTGATTCCGTTCCGGATACCGCACCAGGCTGAAGCTGATCCGTCTCGGGGTTATAATCATCTGTTCGCACACTGCCCAAGGCGGTGCGGTCCACCCTGTGCCAACTGTTTAGTACGCCAAACCCGCCATTGGTCTCGTCCAAATGAACCTGCGGCTGGCTGATATCCGCAAAGGCGGTGTTGGCATTGGCCAGCACCATTGTGTGCGCGCCATCAGAATGGGTAAAGAAATAGAAAATACCTGCATCTTCCATCAAACGCTGGATGAAGTGCAGATACGATTCGTTGAACTGCACCACATAATCGCGCGTGGGGAAGGAACCGGTGGTTTTATCGCTTAGGGTGATGCTGAACTTGCCCAAAACATATTTCACGATATCGAGCACGGATTGCTTCTGGTAGAACCGGCAATCCTTTGTCTGGTCCAGGAACCACAGCTTGGGCACCACACTTATTTCATATTGCCAAAGTGCTGTGGATTGCGAGGGAAGCTGCCGCACTGCGTAGACGATACCATTAACATAGCGCGCGGGGTCACCGCCGCTCAGTGGCGTGCCAATATTCACGGTCACTGGCTTGTCGAGCAGATCATTCGGGTCGAGCAGCGCGCTGCCGGAATGAAGCTGGATATTATATTGAAACGGCCGGCTTAACCGTTCCGAACCATTAATGGAGGCGATGCCGAAGCTTGTCTCCGGCAGCGGCGTCGTAATCGTCAGTAAATCATGTTCGCCACTCATGCCCTACCATCCGCCCGCGCGTTTCCCTGAAGTGGCATTACCATGTATCAACCGGCAGAGCCGCGCAAGCAAAGCAGGTTTAAATGCGCGCCTTCGGGTAAGAAGTATATCACCCAACCGCATCGGCTGGCATTTAAATTCTGGCGAAGCGCCAACGGCCTAAACCCTGCTGCGATTCATCCAAAAACGCTCAAATGGGCATATTTTAGCCAATTTATGGCTATTTTTGGCTCTATTTCGGCTAGAACGGCACGATTTCCATTTTTTCCCGCTTGAATCCCGTTTGTTCTTTAAATTAAAAATTTTTCTTCAAAAGAAATTTTTAACCGGATTGCCGAAGGAGAACAGGCCCGATGTCGGAGCTGCGGAAAGATAGTTTATCG
>JAGWIL010000132.1 GCA_028866335.1 Rhodospirillales bacterium | reverse complement strand
GTTGCAAACGCCGGTAGAGCCGCGCTAGCCAGAAAGAAAAAGCCAGCTCTTTGAAGGGGTTGAGGCGCGTGCGGTTCAGCTCTGCGGCGTAAAATTCGATGCCGGAGGCTTCAATTTCCCGGAATGCCTCGTTCCGGCGGGAGATGAGCACCACCCGCCAGCCTGCTTTTTGCGCCGCCAGCCCGCGTTCCCAGAAATGCGAAGCAAAAAACCAGTCCTCCATCAGCAGGAAGACGAGTGTGGGGCGGGGGTCAGACATCGTTGCGGCCTGCGCGCCGGGCCTGCCAGCGCCAGGCATCGCGGCACATATCCTCCACGTTCAGCGCCGCTTTCCAGCCGAAAAGTCGTTCGGCGAGGGAAGGGTTGGCGTAATAGCTGGCGACATCGCCCGCGCGGCGGGGGGCAAAGTTGAGCGGTATCTCCCGGCCGGTTGCTTTCTCAAAGGCTTGCGCCAGCTCCAGCACCGTGGTCCCCTGGCCGGTGCCGAGATTGACGGTGACGGAAACATCGTTGGCGCAGATATGCTCCACGGCCAGGGCATGGGCCATGGCGAGGTCCATGACGTGAATATAATCGCGCTCGCCGGTGCCGTCCCGTGTTGGGTAGTCTTTGCCGAATACGTTGAGATGCGGGCGTTCGCCGGTGGCTACCTGGGTCACATAGGGCATCAGATTGTTCGGCACGCCGTGCGGGGTTTCGCCGATAAGGGCGGAAGGGTGCGCGCCAACCGGGTTGAAATACCGCAGATTAGCGGCGGCTTTCAGCTTGCCGGTGCGGGCAAGGTCGCGGATGAGATCCTCCATCACCAGCTTGGTGCGGCCATAGATGTTCTCAACCCGCGTGGGGGCGTCCTCCAGAATCGGCGAGCTGTCCGGCTGGCCATAAACGGTGGCGGAGGAGGAGAACACGATGCGCCCCACGCTGGCGGCCTGCATGGCTTGCAGCAGGCGGATCGTGCCGATGATGTTCATGTCGTAATACAGCAGCGGGTCGGCTTCTGATTCGCCCACTGCCTTCAGCGCGGCGAAATGGATAACGGCTTCCACCGGATGCGCTTTCAGTGCCGCTGTTACGGTGTCCGTGTCGCGTATATCGGCCTCGATGATGGTCATTTCCCGGCCGGTAAGGCGCTGCAGCCGGGCGGGCACATCGCGCTCGGCATTGGCGAAATTATCGAGGATAACGACCTCATGTCCGCGCTCAGCCAGCACGGCAGCGGTGTGGGAGCCGATATAACCGGCCCCGCCGGTGAGCAGGATACGCATGGATCAGGCCTTCGTGATGGTCCATTTAATGTGTTGCGGGCCGTCCTGGTGGCCGGGAAGCACGATCTGCTCCGCCCGACGCGGCTCGGACTGGCCGAAATACACACTGCTTTCAATGCGTGGAACCGCACCTTCGGCTTTCAGCCGGAAGCCAAGGCCAGAGGGGGTACGCAGCAGCACGGTTTCATCATCCTGCGCCAGGCTGGCGGTAACATTAGGGTGCAAATGGAAGCGTATGGCGAAAGGTTGGGGCGTTTCCGCTTCGATCGCATCCTCGCCCTGCAATTCCTCACCATTTTCTGAAAGCCCCAGGCGGCGGTGATGAACCGCGCCAAAAACCTGCTTCCAGCCGTCATGGTTAGCCTCGATCCAGGTAATCCCGCCGGCCTCCTGCCGGGTGACGTTCACGTTTAGCGGCCGTCTTCCGAGGCCGTTGGCCATGATCTCAGCGGAAGATGTATCCGCGATGATGAGGGTGGAATGGGCGGCGGTGCCACGCAGGGCGGCGGTCCAGTCTCCGGCCAAAGCCGGGGCGGCGCCGCAATTTACAATAATACGGTCCTTGCCGAAGGAGAACTCAAACCCCAGCGTACCGGCATGGGCGAAACGGTCCAGCCCCGGGGCGGTGGGGCTGCCAGCATCCATGAACAACACGGATTTTCCAGCACCGATGCGAAATAGCCCGCAGGATTTGAGATGCGCCAAGGTGCCGCGCGCCCGCCCGGCCTGTGCCAGAACGAGATCGACAAGATTGGCCAGATCCTCCTTGGAGCCATTGAACAGGGCAAGCCCGCCATCGCCATGGCGCAGGGCCCGCATGGCGGCTGCCGCGTGCTCGATGGTGGTGAGAAGTTCCGGCGGCGGCGTTTTACCACCGGCCTGCATCAAGGCGCGGATCTCCGTGAGGTCTTGCAAGGCCAGAAGATGCGCCGCCGGGCTGCGCTCCACATGGCAGCCATCCGGGTAAAATTGCCGGGCCAGCTCCGGCACCAGGAATTTTATCACCCGCGGCAGGTGCGGCACATGGTCTGGCAGGGCGATGGAGGTGGCGGTGAGGCCCTTTAGCGCGGTGAGGGCACGTCCGTCCTGAAACTCAGCGGGCAAAGCGGCGGAGAGGGTGCGGGCGTCTTGTACCAAGCGGGACATCAGGGCCTGGCGGAACTCGTCATCCGCTGAGGCGGCAAAAAAATCATAATGGCCAAGCCAGGAGGCAAGCCGGGCACCCGCCACATCCGGCGCGTAAGCAATGGGCTCTGGCTTTGGCGTATCCATGAAGTCCATCACCAGCGCGCGGGCGCGCG
Source organism: Rhodospirillales bacterium (assembly GCA_028866335.1). Next base: position 2,466 of record JAGWIL010000132.1, on the reverse strand, counting down.
AACGGGCGGCATCCGTGCCCAAGGCGCGTAAATCCCGCAGCCAGGTGAAACCATGCAGATGCGCGCGTAAGATTCGCGTGGCGCCGGGAGCGGCGGCAAAAATATCATGATGAACAGGCAGCACGGCACCGCCAAATTCGAGCTCCGCCATCACCAGCCTGGCACCACGGGCAGGGTCGCCCGGCCAGGGGTCCCGCAGGGAAAGTGCCGGGGCATCCGGCCCGCCGGCGGCCCGGAGGTTCTGCAGCCGGGTAAGCCAGGTGCGGGCTTGCCGGCCGAGGCCGGGTTTTTTTGTGGGGCCTTCGTTCATCCGCCAGGGCTGGCGCTGAACGCGGGGGCGGCATCGCGGATGGAGGCAATGGCCGCCGCATAATCCGGCGCACCGAAAACCGCCGTACCCGCGATAAGGCAGGTGGCACCTGCCTCCAGCACGGCGGGGGCGGTTTTCGCGGTAACGCCGCCATCGATCTGCAGCACGATGTCCCGGCCCGATTCATCAATGAGGCGGCGCAGGGCAGCGATTTTGGATAGCTGGGAGGACAGGAAGGCCTGCCCTCCAAAGCCTGGGTTCACGGTCATCACCATGATGATATCCGTCAGGTCCAGCACGTTCACCACGCTTTCAATCGGCGTGGCGGGGTTGAGCACCACGCCTGCTTTTTTGCCCAGAGAGCGGATGTGCTGAAGCGTGCGGTGCAAATGCGGGCCGGATTCAGGGTGCACTGAAATATGATCCGCCCCGGCTTCCGCGAAGGCGGTGATGTAGGGGTCGGCTGGCGCGATCATCAAATGCACGTCCATCGGCATTTTGGTGTGGGGGCGCAGCGCTTTCGCCACCAGCGGACCGAAGGTGATGTTGGGAACGAAATGCCCGTCCATTACATCCAAATGCAGCCAATCCGCCCCGCCGCGTTCAATGGCGGCAACTTCTTCCTTCAGCCGGGCAAAATCGGCGGCAAGCAAGGATGGGGCAATGAGCGGACGAGTCGGGGCAGAGAGCATGGTGTTTGCTTGTAACCGGCTGAACGTGAGGGAGACAAGCACTACCCGCTGAGAGTTCAGGAATGAACCAGCCTTGCAATATAAAATCCGTCCATGCCGCCGCGTTCCGCCCATAATCCAGGATGGGTGCGAATATCGCCTTGTTCCGTCACGGCATCAGGCAATTCAATCAACGCTAGAGGCTCGCGCTTCAGGCCCAGCCGGGCGCAGGCGGCATCAACGCGCGCGGCACCTTCCTGCGGTTGCAGTGAACAGACGGCGTAGATGATGCGCCCGCCAGGGGCGAGCATGGCAGCAGCGGCATCCAGCAGCGCGTCCTGCTGGGTGGCCATTGCTTCGATGTCTCGCGGTTTGCGCAGGTGCAGAAGCTCCGGGTGGCGGCGGATGGTGCCCGTTGCGCTGCACGGCGCATCCAGCAGGATGGCGGAAAACTTTTCTGCGGGAACCCAATTTTTGGCATCCGCCGTGAGCAATTCGGCCTTCAGCTTCAACCGTTCCATATTGCCACTTAGCGTCGCCATGCGGCTGGCATCGCGATCAACAGCCGTGACGGCCGCGCCCATGGCGGCAAGTTGGCAGGTTTTGCCGCCAGGGGCTGCGCATAAATCCAGCACGCGCTCGCCGGGTTGCGGCGCCAGCAACCGGGCGGGCAGGGCGGCGGCGGCATCTTGCACCCATACTTTGCCTTCTGTGAAACCAGGCACCTCCATTACGGGCGTGCCAGCGGCAAAGCGCCAGGATCCTGTGGGCAGCAAGTCTCCGCCTTCGGGCGTGAAGCCGGGCAGGGCGGAAATGTCGAGCGGCGCCTCATGCGCATGGGCTGTGGCAATGGCGCGGGCTTGGCTGGCCCAACTGGCCCAGGCCCAGGCGGGCGTGTCGAGCCGGGGCATGTCCAGATCCTCCAGCGCCGATGGCCCGGCGCTCACCACCTTGCGCAGCACGGCGTTCACCAGCCCCGCAAACGGGGCGAGCTTCTTGCTCCGCGCAAGTTGCACGGCCGTGCCGACGGCCGCGTGTGGTGGGGCTTCAAGAAACAGAAAGCCAGCCGCACCCATGCGCAGGATATTTCGCAGCTCCGGCGGTGGGTCACGGCGCAAATAAGGTTCCAGCACCGCATCCAGCGTGCCGGTATGGCGCAACACCGAGGCCGCCAGGCGGTGCGCCGCGGCCTTGTCACGGGGTTCAACGCGGGGCAGCGCATCCAATGCCGCATCCAGCGGTTTTCCTTTTGCCAGAACGGCTTGCAGTAGCAAAAAGGCGCAATCGCGGGTGGGGTCTGCCATAATGGTTCCGGGGTTTTGGCGCTGCTGCGCAGGAGAGTGGCGAGACACTGGTGGAGCTGAGGGGAATCGAACCCCTGACCTCGTCATTGCGAACGACGCGCTCTACCAACTGAGCTACAGCCCCGGTTCCCGGCGAAAGCTAGGCAACCATGCGGGGGCGGCATTTCGCGCATTCGTGGCG
>JAGWIL010000131.1 GCA_028866335.1 Rhodospirillales bacterium | reverse complement strand
GCCTCGCCGATGATCCCCGGCCTGAACGATGCTGAGATGGAGAAGATACTTGAAGAAGCCGCGAAAGCGGGAGCGACCAGCGCCTACACCACCATGCTGCGCCTGCCGCATGAGCTGGGGGCTTTGTTCACAGACTGGCTGCATAAATATCTGCCCGAACGCGCCGCGCATGTGCTCAGCCTCATTCGGCAAAGCCGCGCCGGGCAGTTGAATGATTCGCAATTTCACACGCGCTTCGCGGGCACCGGCCCCTATGCGGGGTTAATGACACAGCGTTTCACCCGCGCGGTGCAAAGGCTGGGGCTGAACAGGGAACGCTACCGGCTAGATGCTTCGCAATTCCGTGTTCCCGGCCGCGCCCCGGCCAGCCTGCAAATGAACCTATTCTAGAAAGGAAATTCGTCATGGATTGGCTGTTTTCTGTAAATCCCAGCGTCGTGATTGGTTTGGTTTCGGCTTTGGGCTGTTTGTATTTTCTGTGCATCTGCGCGGAAGAAACCAAAACATTGCTGGCTTACCGCCGCACCGCGCGCCTTGGCGCTGCCGAGCGTCTGCCAAGGCATCGCCGCGTACGCTTCCCACACACCCCGCGCGGCAACAACCACGCTTACGGCATTCAGGCCATGACAGCGTTTAAATAATCTCGCGCACCAGCTCCGCGGGCCGGCAAAACCTGGCGCCCTTATCCGTCACCACCAGGGGCCGGTTGAGCAGAATTGGGTGCGCGGCGATGGCATCCAGAATCGTGGCCTCGGCGGCGTTCTCCAAGCCCAACTCCGCCACCAGAATCTCCTTGGTGCGCAAAAGCACCGAGGCACCGCCAAGCTTTTTGGCAAGCTCCGCAAGTTCCTCGCGGGAGAGCGGAGTTTTCAGATATTCGATAATCTCCGGCTCAACCCCGGCCTCGTGCAAAATTTGCAGCGCATTGCGCGAGGTGCCGCATTTCGGGTTGTGATAGATGGTCGCGTGCATCGGCTTATTTATGGATCATCGTGCCGATACCGTGTTCGGTAAACAGCTCCAGCAGCAGCGCGTGCGGCACGGTGCCATCCAAAATTGTGGCACCTTTCACCCCTTGCGTCACGGCTTCCATGCAGGTTTCCACTTTTGGAATCATGCCGCCGGAAATCGTGCCATCCGCAATCAGCGCATGGATTTGCGTGAGCGACAAATCGCTCAGCAATTGCTTGCTCTTATCCAAAACACCCGGCACGTCTGTCAGCATCAGCAGGCGCTGCGCGTTCAACGCACCCGCAATCGCCCCCGCCACCGTGTCGGCATTGATGTTATAGGTCTGACCATCCTCGCTGGCACCCACGGGTGCGATAACGGGGATCAACCCTGCGCCGGTCAAGGCATGGATCACGCGGGTGTCGATGAACGCGGGTTCACCCACATAACCAAGGTCCAGCGCGCTTTCGATGGCAGAATCCGGGTCTTTATAGGTCCGGCGCAGCTTGCGCGCGCGGATCAACCCGCCATCCTTGCCAGAGATTCCCACTGCCAGTGCACCGGCAGCGTTAATCAGCCCGGCAACCTGTTTGTTCACCGTGCCTGCCAGCACCATCTCCACCACTTCCACCATGGCGGCATCCGTCACGCGCAGCCCCTGCACAAAGCTGGATTGGATGTTGAGGCGCTTGAGCATGGCGTTAATCTGCGGCCCGCCGCCATGCACCACCACGGGGTTAATGCCCACCTGCTTCAGCAGCGCGATATCCCGGCCAAATTCATTGGCCAGCGACCCATCCATCGCGTGGCCGCCATATTTCACCACAATCGTCGCTCCGGCATAACGGCGCAGATACGGCAGCACCTTGGTGACGATATGCGCTTCCCTTGCAGCGTCTGTGATGTCTTGGCTGTTCATCTCGTCCTCATTCAATGAATTGCGCAATGGTTGCGCGCAGCTCCTCAATGCCGATGCCGCCAGCACTGGAGGTGATGATAATTTGGCTCATCGCGGCGGGGTGCTTGGCGGCCAGGGTCTGCACCTCGTCCAGCTTGCGCTTCAAGGGGCCGGGCTTCACGGAATCCACTTTCGTCAGCACAAACTGGAACGGCACGGCGGATTGGTCCAGCAGCTCCATCACCGTAAGGTCTGAAACCTTCACCTCCACCCGCGCATCCAGCAACAGAAACACCCGGCGCAAATTGGGGCGGCCGCGCAGGTAATCCAGCATCAGCCCTTGCCAGTCGCGCTTTATCTCCTTCGGCGCCTCGGCATAGCCGTAGCCCGGCATATCAACCAGCACCACAGGCCCCGCCTGGCACTCAAAGAAATTGAGTTGCCGCGTGCGCCCCGGCTGGTGCGAAACCCGCGCCAGCGCCTTGCGCCCCGTGATCGCGTTGATCAGCGAGGATTTGCCGACATTGGAACGCCCCGCCAGCGCAATCTCGTTGCCACGCGGTTCCGGCAGATGCTCCAGCGCCTGGGCGGCGTAGAAAAACTCGCAGGGTGAGGCAAAAAGCTTACGCCCCGCCTCAATCTGCTCCGGGCTTGGCCCGGCGTTTTTGAAATTCAGCCCTTCGCCGGGACTATTTTCTGCCTTGGCGCCGCCGCCCTGCGCATGATCAGCCATTGCTGCCCCACCGAAAGAATGTTGTTCCACGCCCAGTACAGCACCAACCCTGCGGGGGAGCGCGCCAGCATGAACGTAAAGATGATCGGCATGAATTGAAACATGCGCTGCTGCGTTGGGTCAGCCGGGGCCGGGTTCAGCTTCTGCTGCATGAACATGGTTATGCCCATGATAATCGGCAGCAGGCCGACATGCAGGATCGGGTTGATCGTGGTCGGATCAAACGGAATCAGGCCAAACAGGTTGAAGATATTTGTCGGGTCGGGCGCTGAAAGGTCGTGAATCCAGCCATAGAATGGCGCATGGCGCATCTCGATGGTGATGAAGATAACCTTATAGAGCGAAAAGAACACCGGAATTTGCACAAGCATCGGCAAACAGCCGGAAGCCGGGTTGATCTTCTCGGCTTTGTACAGCTCCATCGTCGCCTGCTGGAGCTTGGTCTGGTCGTCCTTGTACTGCTCCTTCAACATCGCGATTTTGGGCTGCATCGCCTTCATCCGGCCCATTGAGCGGTAAGAATAGCTCGCCAGCGGGAAGAACAGCAGTTTCACGCCAACGGTGAAGATAAGAATTGCCAGGCCGAAATTGCCGGTTAATGTGTTCAACCAGTCCAGGCAGAAGAAAATCGGCTTGGTAACGATATAAAGAATGCCGAAATCCACCGCCTTATAGAAATTCGGGATATGGTAGGTATCCTGATAATAATCCAGAATTTTCACTACCTTGGCGCCGGTGAAAAGCTGGCTCGTAAAGCCCGCCTGCCCGCCTGCTGGTACATTCTGCGGGCTCTGGGTGATGAAGCTGGTCTGGTAGGCCCCGCCATCGCCATCGCTCACCGTATTATAACTCATGCTGGCGTTCATCTGCGCGGATTGCTCCGGGGCGATGGCCGTCAGCCAGTATTTGTCGGTAATGCCGGTCCAGCCGCCAGGCCCGGCGGTGGAATAGGCAACACCAGCCGGTGCTTTTTCTCCACTACTTTTCAGCGCGCCATAGCCTTCCTGCTTCAGCGTGCCGTTGAACACGCCGAGCGGGCCATCATACAGCACCCAGCTCGATTGCTCCGTGGGCTTATAATCCCGCACCACGCGCGACCAAGGAAACACCGTAACCGGTGCCGCGCCATGGTTCACCACATTCTGCGTGACGGTGAACATGAACTTATCGTCGATTTTCAGAAGAAGCTGGAAAACCTGCCCCTGGCCGTTATCCCAGGAAAGGGTCACGGGGGTATCCGGCGTCAGCTCCTGGGCGCTTGGCGTCCATACTGTGTTGTCATCCGGCACTTTCACGCCGGAAGAAGCGGTCCAGCCAAACTGCGCGTAAGACGGGGTGGCGCTGCCGCGCCGACCCTCGATCTGCACCAGCGGCGAGGTCTTGGCGATGGTCTCGTGGTAATCCTTCAGCACCACGTCATCGAACATCGCACCGGTTAGGCCGATGCTGCCTTTCAGCATTGGCGCATCAACCGCCAAACGCGGGCCATTGGCGGGTGCTGCTTGCCCCGTGCCGGGCGCACCGGCCGCAATCGCGGCTTGCGTGGTGCCCGCCGCCTGCTTGGCCTGCTGCATGGTCTGCGGCGGGTTCGGAGCAGGGAAAAACCTCTGCTGCACGACAGTAAACACAGCCAGAATGCCGAAGGATATGGCAAGGGCGAGGATGAGGCGCTTCGAGTCCATCAGGTTCAGCTATCCTTGGGAAGGGGGACCGGGTCGTATCCGCCGGCATGAAAAGGGTGGCAACGCAGAATACGTTGTGCCGCGAGCAGGCTGCCCCGCGCCACGCCATGGCAGGCCAGGGCCTCACGCGCATAGGCGCTGCAAGAAGGGTAGTAACGGCAATTGGCTCCTATAACGGGGCGCAAAGTGAGTTCATAAGCCCGAACCGCGCCGGAGAGCATAAGAGCAGCGGGGCTCATGCGAGCACCTCGTCCAGCGCCTTGTTCAAATTCTGCGTAAGCCGGGAAAATTCCATCTCCCCGGTCTCCCGCCGCGCGATCAGCACCAGCTCAACCCCCGGCAGGGAACGCCCGGCCAGAAGCAGCCGCGCCGCCTCCCGCAACCTGCGTTTGGCACGGTTGCGAATGACGGCATTGCCGATTTTCTTGGTGGCCGTGTAGCCCACGCGCAGGGCTTCACTCTGGCCATCCTTGGCGGCCTGAAGCACAAAACCATACCTGGCGATTTTTTTACCCCCCGAAGCCAGGCGCAAAAACTCTGCGCGCAGGGTTAACCGTGCGGGCGGGGTTTGGGGCTTGGCCATCAGCGTGGCGGCGCGCCGGGCGCGGCGATCAGGCGGAGAGCTTGCTGCGGCCCTTGGCGCGGCGGTTGGCGATCACCTTGCGGCCACCCACCGTCGCCATACGGGCGCGGAAACCGTGCCGGCGCTTGCGGACGAGCTTGGAAGGTTGATAGGTCCGTTTCACGGCGTTCTACTCCAGCAAAAAACAAACAACAT
>JAGWIL010000130.1 GCA_028866335.1 Rhodospirillales bacterium | reverse complement strand
GAGTAACAGGTGAGCAATGCGCCGAGTGCCGCCAACCCCAAACGCGGCAGATCAAAAACTTGCCCTAACAACAACGGCAGCGCCACCGCACAGAAGGCGCGCAAACCTTCCGAGAGTGAAAAACCCCGCATATTGAAAGCCCAGTTTGGCAGAACCGGCTTCATCTGGCGGGCTTCACCCGAATTTATTGGATTTTGGAAAACCGCTGGGCGGCAACCGTCCAGCAGACGCCCTGGCGCCCAGCCATTCGGTAAGCTTCTGCTCGGTCCGCACGCGCTCACCAATGCTCCAGCTCAAACCCTCTTTCAGCGCAAACACCTTGGCGTCAGACAGCACGCCATCCTTGTATTTCTGCAACTGCACGCCGGTGCCGCGCGGCATCTCTGGCAGTTGGTCCAGCGGGAACACCAGCAATTTGCGGTTTTGCCCCACAACCGCGACATGGTCACCATTGGCAGGCACACAAACCGACCATTCCTCGCCGGGTTTCAGGGCCAGAATCGTCTTGCCAGCCCGCCGTTCAGAGGCCAGTTCCGCCCCAGGCAAAACAAAGCCCCGCCCGGCGGAAGACGCCACCAGATATTTCTGCGCCGCATCCGGCACAAATAGCATCAATACGCCGTCCTCGTTGGCCAGCTCCACCATCAGCCTTATCGCCTGGCCATCGCCGCGCCCACGCGGCAGGTCCGATGCTTTGAGGGTATAAACCCGCCCGTTGGTGCCAAGCAGGGCTATTTTGTCGGTCGATTGGCAGGGCAGCAGCACGAAAAGCTTATCGCCCTCTTTAAATTTCAATTCTGCGCCATCGGCCAGATGCCCTTTCTGCGCGCGTATCCAACCTTTCTCTGAAAGCACGATGGTAATCGGCTCGCGCTCCACCAGCGCCTCGGCAACAATTTCCACCACCGGTGCCGCCGCCGAAATCTTCGTTCGCCGCGCGCCCAGCGGCCCGGCGCCGAATTTCTCCCGCACCTCGGCAATTTCCTCGCCGATTTTTGCCCAGCGTTTGGCTTCATCCTTCAGCAGCGCCTGCAAACCCTTCTGCTCCGCCGTGAGCTTCTTATGCTCGTTGCGGATTTCCATTTCTTCCAGCTTACGCAAAGCGCGCAGCCGCATGTTTAAAATCGCCTCGGCCTGCACATCGCTTAGCTCGAACGTCGCAATCAACTGCTCCTTCGGCTTGTCCTCAAAACGGATGATCCTGATTACTTCATCAAGATTCAAGAAAACCTTGATGTAACCGTCAAGGATTTCAAGGCGACGAATAATTGCCTCCAGCCGGTGATGGGTTCGGCGCACCAGCACTTCCTGCCGGTGGTCCGCCCAAGCGCGCAACATGGCTTTCAGCCCCATTACTTTCGGCGTGCGCCCGCCATCCAGCACATTCATATTCAGCGAAAAGCGGGATTCAAGCTGCGTGGCACGGAACAGCGAGGCCATCAGCATCTCCGCATCCACCGTGCGGCTCTTAGGCTCCAGCACAAGGCGGATATGCTCGGCACTTTCATCACGGATATCGCCCAGCAACGGCAACTTCTTTTCCGTCAACAGAATGGCTATCTGTTCAACAAGGCGGGATTTCTGCACCTGATACGGAATTTCGGTGATCACGATATTCCAGGTGCCGTGCTTACCCTCTTCCTTCTGCCATTTCGCGCGGGTGCGTAAGGAGCCGCGCCCGGTTTCATAGGCGTTCAGAATCGTCTCTCCATCCTCCACCAGCTCACCGCCGGTCGGAAAATCAGGCCCCTTCAGATGCTTCAGCAAATCCGCCGTGCTGGAATCGGGGTTTGCGATAAGATGCAAAGCCGCCGCGCAAACTTCCCCGGCATTATGCGGCGGGATGGAGGTGGCCATCCCCACCGCGATACCGCTGGCACCATTGGCCAGCAGGTTTGGGAAGGCACCGGGCAACACCACCGGCTCCTGCTCCTCACCGTCATAGGTCAGGCGGAAATCAACAGCGTTCTCATCAATGCCACGCAGTAGAAATTCCGCGATCTCTGTCAGGCGCGATTCAGTATAGCGCATTGCCGCGGCGTTATCGCCATCGACATTGCCGAAATTTCCCTGTCCTTCGATCAACGGAAAGCGGGAGGAAAAATCCTGCGCCAGCCGCACCAAAGCCTCGTAGATCGAGCTGTCGCCATGCGGATGGAATTTACCCATCACGTCACCCACCACACGGGCGCATTTTTTAAAGCCCGAGCGCGGGTCCAGCTTCAACTGATGCATGGCGTAGATCAATCGCCGGTGGACCGGCTTCAGCCCATCCCGCACATCCGGCAGCGATCGGGACATGATGGTGGACAGCGCGTACGCCAGGTAACGCTCAGAGAGCGCATTCCCCAGCGCCAGATCTTCCACCCGCCCGAAATCATCCGGCATCGCCGCTATCCTTATTTTCTAACCCTAGGGAGAGCTGCTCATAAAGAGCCTGCCGCGCTTCTGGAAGGGGGCGGTGGCGCACGCCGAATACGTCCCGGGCCAGAAAATGCCCGGTGAGACGCAGCGCGGCGGCGCAATCCTTTAACCCTGCCTCGTCACCGCCCAGCATAAATTCCGGCAGCGGCAACAGCCTTTCCACCCAATCACCGGCTTCTGAAAGCGTCACCGCCCGGCCAGTACGCGGTGAAACATAGGCCAGACGGTCATTTCCGCCACCAGAGGAGGAGAAGTCCAACCCAAAGCCAAGCTCGCGCAGCAGCACAAGCTCCCACCGGCAAAGCTCTGGCAAAACAAGGCCCGGAATCTCGACTCCGGCCAACAACCGCAGCAGCCCCTGGAAAGTCTCCGGCACAGCCTCCCGTTCCGGCAGAGCTTGGGCCGCAAGCTGGCAGGCGGCACGGAGAACCGCGAGGCTTTGCGCATCCTGCATTGCCAAGGCCGCCGCCGGGTGCACAAGCTCGGCGCTATAGGCCCCCAATTGCTCGGGCAAACGTGCTGTCCAGCGGGCTGAAACGATATTGCCAATCTCCCAAAGCCCGGATTGCCTGCGGGATGCCCCGCCCTTGGCCAACCCTCGCCGCAGCCCTTCCGGGGTTAGCAGCGTGGCAACAAAATCCCCTTCGCCGTGCACGGCGCGGCCCACAACAATGCCAGGCCCTTCAAATTCCATGCGCCTTCACCGCAGCGCAGCCTTGGCACAAGCAGCCAAAAACCGCGCCGCTACAGACAATATCTCGTCGTTATAATCATAGGCGGGGTTATGCAGTCCGGCGCTGGGGCCATTGCCGATCCACGCATAAGCCCCGGGAATATCCGCCAGAAACCGGCCAAAATCCTCAGCCCCCATCGTCGGCTCCATGTCCCGCCGAACTTTCAGCCCCGCCGCCTGGGCCGCCACCACCGCCAGTTCGGCCTCTTCTGGCGAATTGCCCGTGGGTGCCAAATCCCCGCCGATCCATATTTCCGCCTTCAGGCCAAAGGCCGTGGCAATGCCCTCGGCTGTCTCGGCCAGGCGGCGTTTCAGCAATTCCATAGCATCGGTGGAAAACGCCCTGATGGTCCCGCCCATTGAGGCACGCTCTGGCACCTGATTCTGCGCTTCCCCGGCTTTCAGCGTGCAAGTGGAGATTACCCCGGCATGAAGCGGCGATAGGTTGCGCGCCACGATGCTGTTCACCGCTACGATAAGCTGCGCAATGCCCTGCACCGGGTCCGCGCAGAGATGCGGCATTCCGGCATGTCCGGCTTTGCCCTTCAAGGTGATTTCGAAATTCGCCGCGCCGGCCATCACCGGGCCGGGATGCACCATTACGGTGCCTGTCTCCAGCCCTGGCCAGTTATGATAGCCAAAGATGCGTTCCATCGGGAAACGCTCAAACAGCCCATCCTCCACCATGGCGTGGGCGCCCTTGAACCCCTCCTCAGCAGGCTGGAACACCAGATGCACTTGGCCCAACCAGTCCGGGTCGTTTTGCAGCAGCATCGCCGCACCCAGAAGAGACGCCGTATGCCCATCATGCCCGCAAGCGTGCATCACGCTAGGGTTTTGGGATGCATAGGCTTTACCGGTGGCCTCGGGTATCGGCAGCGCGTCCATATCCGCTCGCAAACCCACGGAATGGTTGGAACCGCCGCGCTTCAGGCTGGCCACCACGCCATACCCGCCAATCCCGGCCTCATAGGGAATGCCCAACTCGTCCAACCGGGCACAGACGAACGCTGCCGTTTCGTGCTCCTGGCGCGAGAGTTCCGGGCGCGCGTGGAGATAATGGCGCCAAATGGTCAACTGCGTCGCGAAATCGTCCGGCATCGCGCTCTCCTTAATCTGCCATCGCCATGGCGAGGTAGTTCACCGAGAGATCCCGGCTTACCTTGAACCCGCCCCGCAACGGCGAATAGCTAAGCCCCGCCGTGTCCGCGAAGCGCAAGCCCGCCGCGCGGCACAGCCCGCCCAGCTCCACCGGGGTTATGAATTTCTTCCACTCATGAGTGCCAATGGGCAGCAGCCGCAACATATATTCGGCCCCGATCTTCGCGACCGCATAAGATTTAGGCGTGCGGTTAAGCGTGGAGAGAAACAATAAGCCCCCCGGGGCCAGCAGGGCCCGTAAGCTGTTCAGAAACGCCGCCGGATCCGCCACGTGTTCAATAATTTCCAGTGCCGTTACCACTGGAAATTTTACCCCTTCGGCCACCAGCTCCTCCGCCGTGCCCTGCCGGTAGGTCAGGCTCAGCCCCTGCCCCTCTGCATGGGCGTGCGCCGCGGCAATCACCTCCGCCCCGGCATCCAGCCCGGTTACCGCAAATCCATCTTGCGCCAGCGCCTCAGCTAGCAACCCCGCTCCGCAGCCAACATCCAGCACTGCCGACGCGCCCGCGGCGTGTCGTTTTACCCGCTCCGCCACCCAGGCGGCACGGGGCGGATTCATCATGTGCAAAGGCCGCATCGGGCCGTGCGGGTCCCACCACCTGGCCGCCAGCGCGTCGAACCGCGCAATTTCTTCCCCTATGACCGACCCTTGGCTCATTGCTCAAACCTTGCTCCACCGCTATGTGACGCCCCTGCCCGTTTTCGACAAGGCTTTTGGGATTCAGGTTTAATACAT
>JAGWIL010000129.1 GCA_028866335.1 Rhodospirillales bacterium | reverse complement strand
GGAAGCCGCGATCTGGAATATCAACGCTTTTGACCAATGGGGCGTGGAACTGGGCAAGGAGCTGGCGACCAAGCTGATGCCAGTGGTGGAAGGTAAGGAAAACCCCGCCCAAGCCGATGGCTCAACGGCGGGGCTTGTTCGTTTTTTGCGCGGCTAGGTGGTGGTTTCCCGGCGCTGATGTAGAGCTTCCACACGGGTTAGTAATTCTGAGAATATGAAGGGTTTGACGATATAATCGTCTCCGCCCGCTTCCAACCCGGTCATCCAATCCCCCAGCGCGCCCAATCCGGAGAGAAACAGCACCGGCGTTTCCACCCGCTTGTCCCGCAATTTTCGCAGCAGCTCCGCGCCATCCACCCCGCCGGGAAGCTGGCGGTCGAAAATCATCACGTCAAACCGCTTATCCATCGCCTGCTCAAATCCATCATGGCCATCCGCTGTGTGGGTGACCTCGTGGTTGGCGTCCTTCATGCCGGTGGTCACGAGCTGTGCCACGGACTCATCATCCTCGATGAGCAATATCCGCATGAACTTAAACTCCCCCGAACGCTTTACTTGTCGGTTTCTTGTATAGCGTTAATCTATCATTACATGCCTTACCTCTGTGTGTCGTTTTTTAAATTTATGGGGATGAAATATCATCGTATGGCTGGGACATGACACCAGACAAGGGCAATAACCGGGCGCGGAATACCGCGTTAGAAGATTTTGCGGCCCAGATTGCGCATGATTTCAATAATCTCCTCACCGGCGTTATGGGCAATCTGGAATTGCTGCAACTGCGCGTGGCCCGCACCGGAGCGTCTGGGTTGGATGGATATATGAATGCTGCCAATGCTGCCAGCAAACGCGCCGTGGCGTTTACCCAGAGGCTACTGATTTATTCCGGCCGGCTGGCGCAGGAGCCCGTGCCGGTGCCCCTGGCCCAGTTAATGCGCGATATCGCCGCGATGCCGGAATGGCAGGTGTTAGAATTGCACCTGCCGGATGAGACGTTATGTGTGCAGGCGGATCCGGCGCAACTGCATCTGGCGGTTACCGAACTTTTACAAAACGCGCGCGAAGCGGGGCAGGATGGCGGTTCATACATCAGGCTGAGTGCTGTGGTGGAGAATGGCGAGGTGGCGGTTATCGTGCATGATGATGGGCCGGGTATGCCGCCGGAGATTGAGGCGCAGGCGCGGGGTTTGCTGTTTTCCTCCCGTGCGAATGGTGCGGGGCGGGGGCTTGGCCTGGCCATTGCGGCACGCGTTGCGGCGGCGGCGGCGGGGCGCCTGGAGCTGGAAAGCACGCTAGGTTCTGGCTGCACCGCGAAGCTGGTTTTGCCGGTGGCGTAAGCCTGGCTGGGACGGGAGGATTCGAACCTCCGCATGGCGGAATCAAAATCCGCTGCCTTACCGCTTGGCGACGTCCCATCGTGCGCGGGCTCTCATAAGCCGGTCTGGGGCGGCTGGTAAAGCCCCCCGCCCCAGCACCACCAGCCGGAACGCGTGGCCAGCATGGTAGAAGCCGCTTCTGCTTCGCCCTTGGTGTTGAACAAGGCAAAACAGGTGGCGCCAGAGCCGCTCATGCGCGCCAGCAAGCTGCCGGGCAGGGCGGCCAAAGCCGCCAGCACCTCGCCGATGACCGGCTGCAGGGAGATGGCCGCCGCTTGCAGGTCGTTGCTACAACGCCGCAAATCATCGGCCATGGCGGTGGCGTTTGGCCATATCGCGGGCAGCGCCGGGGCGGGGGTGAAGCCGCCAATGCGGGCCTTGAACACGGCAGGGGTGGGCACCGCCACGCCGGGGTTCACCAGCATGATGCCAAATTCCGGCAGGCTTGGGGCGGGGCTGAGAATTTCGCCAATGCCCTGCATCCGCGCTGGGTGTGAGGCGAGGCATACCGGCACATCCGCCCCCAGTTGCAAGGCGATGCCGGGTAAATCCGCGTTGTTGATGCCCCATAATGCGCACAGCGCATGCAGGGTGGCCGCCGCATCCGCCGAGCCGCCGCCAATGCCCGAGGCCACGGGCAGGTTTTTCTGCAGCCGCAACCGCGCCCCGCGCCCAGGGGCCAAGGCCCGTGCGGCCCGTAGCAGCAGATTATCCGGCTCGGCCTGCAATGCCGCGCCGAACGCGCCGCCGAGGCTGAGGCTGAGCGCCTCCGCGGTTTCGGCCTCCACCAGATCGCCAACCTCTGGAAATACCGCCAGGCTGTCCAGCAGATGGTAGCCATCCGCCCGCTTGCCGGTGACGTGCAGGTATAAATTGACCTTGGCCGGGGCGAAAACCCTGATGCTCATGGGGTTTGCGGGCTGAAATGCTGGCTGAGTTTTTCTGAAAGTGCGGCTTTCAGCTTCGGGTCCGGGTTCAGGCTCAATGCCCTGTCCCATTGATAGCCCGCCTGCAGGGGCTGGCCTGCCTGCCAGAAGGCGTCGCCCAGATGCGCATTGACCTCCGCATTATCCGGGGTGAGCTGCACGGCCTGAATCAGCAGCGCCAGCCCTTGTTTGGTATTGCCGCGTTTCAGCTCGACAAAGCCCAGCGAATCCAAAACCGCGCCGTCATTAGGGTCCAACCCCGCCGCCTTGGTGAGCATGGCTTGCGCCTGGTCCAGGTTTTCATCGTGCAACGCCCAGCTATAGCCGAGATAATTCAGCACATAAGGCTGGTCTGGTGAGAGCTTCAGCGCCAGCTCGATATCGGGTTCCGCTATGCTCCAATTGCCAGTCTGATCCTCGCAAATACCACGGTCGAAATACAGCGCCCAGGCATCTGGTGGCGGCGGGTTGCCCGCTAGGGTGATGGCTTTCTGGTAATAGGGCAGAGCCTGCTGGCACTGGCCTGCATTGCGCCGGATATCCCCGGCGGCGGCCAGTAGCCCGGCATTGCCAGGTTGGTTGGCGATCATGCCATCCAGCAGGGCAACGGCCTGGTCCGTCTGGCCGAGGCTTGCCAGCAAACTGGCCTGTTGCAAGGCGGCCGGGCCATAAAGCGGGTCCGCGGGCTGGATGGGCGCCAGGGTGGCGATGGCGTTTTGCATTTGCACGCTGCTGGGGGTGTAGCTGGGATCGCTGCTGTTAATCTGGGCGTTGGCCAGCAGCAGCCGGGCGGCTGCAAGGTCTGGCCGCAATTGCAGGGCAAAGCGCAGGAACACGGTACGCAGAAATGCCGCCTGGGGTTGTGAAAGCGAGGCGGCAAGGGTGAGATAAGCCTCCGCCAAACCTTCCACCGGGGTGGAGATGACCGGCGCGTTGATCTGTTTTTCAAGCTGCGGCAGGGCGATTGTGAGGTCTGGGTGTGCCGCCACCAAGGCGGCTAGCACCGCCTGCGCCTGGCTGGCATCGCCTTGCCTTGCGTACCAGCTCGCTAGAATTTGGGCGAGGCGCAGATTGGGGGAATCCGCCGATACCGCGCCGTAAAGCTGGGTGGCACTTTTGGTATCGCCCGCCGCATCGGCGATGAGTGCCGCGTTTAGCACATAAACGGCGCCGAAGGCGCTTTCGTTGAATGCAGGGCCGAGCGTGTTGAGCGCGCTTTGTTCATCGCCCTGGCCGAACTGGGTCCAGGCGAGCAGCAGCGGCTCGATCATCGCGGCGAGCTGGTCGCGCGGCAGGGCGTTGAAGAATTTTGCCGCCAGGGTGTAATTGCCCGCTATGGCCGCCTGATTGCCGCGCAGCAGAGAGGCGAGGGCGTTTCCGGGCAGGCGTGGGGCCAATTGCACGGCTTCCGGGCTGCCGGAAAGCACCCCGGCCATGAAACCTTGCTCGGCCAATTGCGCGTTTGTGGGGTCTTGTTTCAGCGCGGCTGCGTAATAACGCGCGGCACGGGCAGGGTCGCTCACCGAATCCGCGTAACGTGCCGCCAGAAACGCGCCCAGCGCCGGGTTGGAGGCGGCAAGATGCGGCTGCGCCAGCGGGGCGGGGGTGCTGCCGCCTGGCCCTGCCGCGCAGGCGGATAGCAAGATGCAGGCGGCTATGGCGGCGCGGCCAAACGGCAAAGAGATCGGCATGGCCAAGCTGTAGCAGCGGGATGGTCGCCTCGCAAAATACGGAAAAATAAGGTTTGCTTGTTCCGCCGCGCGCACTGGGATAGGCTGGGGCCATGCAATCAGGGTTCGAGGCCACGACCGGCGACATTACCGTGCAGGTGCGCGTGGCTTATCTGGATGAACAGTCCCAGCCCGAAGCCGGGCAATTCTTCTGGGCGTATCACATCACCATCATCAACCACGGTGTTGAGACCGTGCAGCTTTTAAAGCGAAGCTGGGTGATTACCGATGCCAATGGCCGGGTGGTGAACGTGCATGGCGATGGCGTGGTGGGCAAGCAGCCGGTGCTGCAACCCGGCGAGAGCTTTGAATATAGCTCCGGCACGCCGCTCGGCACTTCAACCGGCTTCATGGTGGGCACATATCATATGCAGTTATTGCCGTCGGGCATGGCGTTTGATGTGGCGGTGCCGGCTTTCAGTCTGGACAGCCCGCACCAGGACGCGCGGCGGCATTAGATTTTGACGGGATGATCCGCCCGGCCCGGGTGAACGTAATGATAAGCTGCGATTAAAAGCTAAATGGAGCGCGTTTTGAAGACCGATGAGAAGGGCGGTAAAGCCGCCAAGAAAAAGCAGGGCCTGGCCCGGCCCAGCCGCGATGAGGCCGAGGCGGCGGTGCGGACGCTGCTGCTATGGGCGGGTGAGGATATCTCCCGCGAAGGGCTGCGCGATACGCCCAAGCGGGTGGTGAAATCTTACGAAGAATTTTTCAAAGGCTATGGTGAAGACCCGGTGGCCATACTCTCCCGCACCTTTGAGGAGACGGATGGTTATGACGAGATTGTGCTGCTGAAGGATATCCGCCTGGAGAGCCATTGCGAGCATCACATGGTGCCGATTGTGGGCCGGGCACATGTGGCGTATCTGCCCGGCACGCGCGTTGTGGGCATTTCCAAGCTGGCTCGCGTGGTGGATGCCTATGCCAAGCGTTTCCAGATTCAGGAGAAGCTGACAGCGCAGATTGCCAACACCATCCAGCAGGTGTTGCAGCCGCGCGGTGTGGCGGTGGTGATCGAGGCGAACCACCAATGCATCTCCACCCGTGGCGTGCATAAACCAGGCGT